>JACRAG010000342.1 GCA_016213455.1 Anaerolineae bacterium
ATAATCGATGTTTTCAGGTATTAAGGCAACCGCCCGCTTCAAGCAGGGCAAGGCGTCCGCAGTCATCCCACCTTCGAGCAGCATCTCACCCAGCCGGTAATGCAGTTCGGCTGATTGAGGAGCGGACAGAACCGCAGCCCGCAAGGTCTCCAGCGCAGCCCGCTTGTCGCTGGCATTCTCATAGTGATTTGCCAGAGCCAACCACCACTCTGCCTGCTCAGGGGAGATCAAGGTCGCCCGGTTCAGATGCACGACTGCATCTTCGGATCGACCCTGTTGAACCCGCGTCAATCCCAGCAATCCATGCGCAGCACCCAAATCTTCCTGCTCGCGCAGCAGCTGCTCACACACCTCGGCTGCCACTTCCAATTCGTTCGATTTCATTGCCGACCGGGCCAACTCTATCCGGTCGTTGACATCAGCTTCGAGGCTCTCGCTGGTCACTTCCTTGTAGAACCGGTAAGCTTGCGGCCACTCATTCATCAGGCTGTGCAAGCGGGCAAGGTTGCGCCGGTAACCAAGCTGCTCCGGCGCCAGGAAAGCAGCGCTTGCAGCCAATTCCTTGGCGCGCTTCAAATCACCCGATTTCTGACACAGATCAGAGACCGTACTCAACAGCTCCACGTTTGCGGGTGCCAGACAGAGCTCCTGTTCGCCAATCGCCAGGGCTTCTTCTTTCGCACCCAACTCATCCAGAATGTGAATGACCCGGACAACATCCCACTGATTGACAAATTCAGTCGGAACATATCCGTTGGAAGTGGCAGAAATGAATTCATTAGCCGCCTTGCGAGCCTGTTCACGAGCTTTTCCAGGCTGCACATCTTTGATCCACTCCGCTGACAGAATTTCAAAGAGTGGAGCGCCGTGTGTCGGCATGGATGAAACCCGTTCGCTCTTTTCGACTTTACTGACCAGGAAACTGGCTTCATGGAGGATGGATTTCGCCGTCTTTACCGGATGATCGACCGAGAGCCACCCTAGCGTTCCCACGGTTTTCTCACCCAACTCGGCAGCTTGCAGTTGAATACCTTTCTGGAAAATATCCAACATCTTCCCGGCTCGATCGAGTGAGCGCAAGGCTTCGGGCAAATTGCCTTCGACAGAGCGCAACATGGCGGTTTGCTGCATTCGTACCGCTTCAGCTGCCAGCTCTTCAACCGTCATGAGTTGTTTCTCTTCATCCACCGCGCCAGGCATAGTGGATTGGTCCAGATAATCCACCACCGCAAATGCAGCCACGGCATCACCGCCCTTGCGCTTGATCAAGCGCAACAGACGGGTCTGCTTTCCAATTTCGATGGTCCCCATAAGTTTAGATAAACGCCCACCGACAAGCTGTTCATCATCAGGCTGGGTCAGGAAATAATGCGAGACCCAATCCAAACCGGCTTCGCCAAAAGCAGATCCCACCAACGATTCGAACAATTCTGCCTGGTTAGGCACAAATCCCAACAAACAGGCAACCACCGTCCGCCAGAGCGTTGCCGATAAAGCGCGGATTCCGGCAGGGCTTGTCAATAATTCGTCCACCATGCCTGCCCAGGAACCCGTCAGCCGGCGGCGTTCACGCAATGCCAGCGCCAGCAAACAGGCCTCTTGCAAACCTGACGCCCCGGTCCCACGTTTACGCACCTCTTCGTACGTACGCACAGCCAGGTGGCGTAAATTGGCATCCAGGGGCTGCATTGGCAGCGTGGTCAACTTTGCCCCAAGTTCTTTTTGATTGATCGCAATTAATGACAATGCGGCAGGCGTCCAATTATTCGCCTGACCGCCAAGACGATCAATTGCCATGGTAGCGAATGTTTCGTCGTCCAGCGCTTTCCACACCAGTTCATCCTGGCGCAGCGAGGCGACGACCCGCGCCAGAATCACAGGAGGAAATGTCTGCCTTAATAAAGATAAGAACAACTCACTGGCCATAAAACCTCGCAATTAAAGCTGTTGAATCAGGTAAAAAGAGCCCGCGAACAAGAAAAACCCCACTATCACCAAAAATACACCTACACCGGTAGTGGTGCGGACCAGCTGGTTCAGCGCATCCAGTAATGCTGATGCGTTACCTACCAGCCCTGAGACTTCTTCGGCGATCCCTTTTTGAGCAAGGCGCACAGTCTGGTCAGCCAGTTTCTGCACATCTTTGCTGGAAACGCGGAACACCAGCACGAGGATTCCAGCCGCCATCGAAATGACGCCTAAAATCATCATCACGGCTGCCATCGCAAGAATGAATTGATCTACACCAAGGGAAATCATATCGCCTCCTGAAAGATTGTTCTCTCAAGAGGCGATGATGCAAGTTGTGTGCCAGGCCGGTCAGACTCAGTCCAGGTCAGGCAAATCAGCCAGGTCGATCACCTCGCCATTGCAAAACAGCATGGCTCGTTCAATGGAATTGCTTAACTCGCGAATATTTCCCGGCCAGCGATACTCAATCATCTTCTCCATCGCGCGTGGAGTCACGTCGCGAACATTCATCCCCTGCTGAGCATTGCATTTCCGCACAAAATATCCGACCAGCTCGGGAATATCTTCTTTTCGATCGCGAAGCGCTGGAAGATGCAGGTCCACCACCTTGAGTCGATAATACAGGTCTTCCCGAAAGTTGCCATCTTTAATGCCGGTCTTCAAATTGCGGTTTGACGCTGCCAGCACCTGCACATCTACCCGGATCAGCACCGTGCCGCCCACCCGGCGCAACGCGCGCTCTTCCAAAACACGCAGCAGCTTGGCCTGCATGTCCAGCGGCATGGATGATATTTCGTCCAGGAACAACACGCCGCCATCCGCAACTTCCATCAGTCCATGCTTTTTCCGATCAGCTCCCGTAAACGCACCAGCCTCATACCCAAACAATTCAGCTTCCAGCATGGTCGGTTGAATGGCAGCGCAGTTGATGGCGATGAACGGCTTGGACGATCGCGGACCAGACTGGTGGATGAACTTGGCCAGCACTTCTTTTCCGGTTCCCGTTTCACCCGTGACCAGCACCGACACGGAGGCGGTCGCTGCTCGCTGCGCCATGTTGATCACCTGCTTCATCGCAAGGCTGTTGCCGGTGATGAAGTCTCGTGTCTTTTGCACCTGACGAAAGTGCTGAAGTTCACGTCGCATGGAGACCAATTCATTTGCCCGCTGAATGGATTTCTCCAATTGCACATATTGAATCGGCTTCGTCAGAAAGTCGTGTGCGCCATTCTTCATGGCATCGACGGCCATTTCAATGTCGCCGTGAGCCGTCATCAGGATGATGGGCGGGCGCGACGGCATGGATGCCGTTTCATACAACAAGTTTGGGCCATAACCATCCGGGAGTTGAACATCCAGAAGAACCAGCTCTGCGCTGTTCTTCGTTAAATTCTCACGCGCTTCTGCCAGCGTACCTACGCCGGAGACTTCGTAACCACGGGCAGCCAGGTAATTCTCCGTGTTTTTGCGAAAAGACTCTTCGTCATCGACAATCAATATGGTTAAACTCATTCTTCTTCTCCGTTGTGAGCCTGCAAGGTAACTTCAAACATGGTTCCGCCCGGGAAACTGCTAACATCGATGGTGCCGTGATGCGCCGTGACAATACGTTTGGTGATCGCCAGGCCCAAACCGGTTCCGCTGGTTTTGTGGGTGACAAAGGGCTCAAAAATACGATCTCTGATCTCATCTGGAATACCGGGTCCGTCATCCGAAACGGTGATGGACACCTGCGGCTTGTTGGGAATGGTGTGCTTGGGCCCGACATGCAAAGCCAGGCTTCCACCCTGCTTGCTCATAGCTTCGACGGCATTGGTGATTAAATTGGTAAAAACCTGCTCCAACCCACGCGGATCTGCGTAGGCATTGGGAGTATTCTCCTCAACATTCAAAAACGAAGTCACATTCACTTTGTTAAAGCGTGGGCGCCAGCGGTCCAGCATGCGCCGTAAGAACATCTCCATATCGACTGGCTCAAAGCGATATTGAGTGTTGCGCGAGAAATTTAAGACCGATTCCATCTGGTGAATTAAGCGATTACAGTCAGTCTGCATGCGTCCCAGGTTTTCTTGATTGGGATCATTTTCAGGCAGGGTTGCCGCCAGTAGTTGAACGCCGGAATAAATATTATTCAACGGGTTACGCACTTCATGGGCAAACACCGCGGTTACTTCACCCAGAATCGCGCGCTGTTCCAATTGCTGAGTCCGGTTGCGAATATCTTCCGTCTCAGATACGTCTGACACCAGCACCGCCACAGCCGTAATGTTCCCTTCCTTGCCCACCGGAACGGTTTGGATATGCGCCGGGAATAGAGCACCGGCTCGCCGGTGCAGGGACACATTGCCAAAATTGTGGGTCGGAATTCCCCGTAAGGCGGCTTCTAATGCTGGAACCAGGCCCTCGGCGCCGATCAATACGTTTTCAATACGCGTACCTTTAACCTCACGATCGGCATATCCCAACATCCATTCCGCCGCGGGGTTCATCGCCAACAAATCAAACTTTGGGTTGACAATCAGAATTCCTTCATGCGCACTCTCAATCACCACGTTTGCGATGCTCAAATGCTGCGCAAGTTCATCAATTTCACGCCGCAAAGCCTCGGCAAGAAAGTGATTTTCAAAGAAGCGGCTGATCTGCGCGCCGATAAGCTCAATATGCTGTAAGTATTCATCGTCCAGATCACCGCAACCGGCCGAGACAATCAATCCAAACCATTTTCCAGCAGAACCTAACGGAGTAGAGAGGAAATTGGTTTTATTACACCGGTATACAACCTGGTGTAAATCCGTCACCAGCCGCCTCCCGCTTTTCCACATGGAAGGACGGGATAGACGGATCAGGTTAGTCGATGAGATGTATGAAGGAAAAATCTCCGGGTCACCGCTTTCGGCCAACTTGATCAATTGTGGATTGGACGCATCTGCCTGATAAAGCGCCACATTTTCCATTTCCAATGTGAGCCTGACCAACTCAGCCATCTCGCAAATGGATGCTCCAAGGTCGTCATCGACAGAATAGCCTGAAAATTTCAATAAGAGCGATTGAACTGCTGCCCGCAGAAATTCAATACGATTGTCGATTTGCTTCCGCTCTTCCATCAGGAGGACATAGAGCCGTTGATCTCCATCGATTCCCTTGCTGGAACAATCAACCGATACCAATCGCCCATTCTTATCTCTTAAGGAAGCAGGTTCATTCTCCAAAATGGGCAGGATCTTTTCATCAACATCGACGAGCAAGTTTACAATCTTTGCTCCTTCCATGTCGTTGGCAACATAACCGCTCATCGAAAGAAATGCTGCGTTTGCTCCCCAAACCTGACCTGTCTTTCGATCGACCAATAGGGCAGGTTTCTCCACCCATTGAATCAGGGATTTAAATGCAACAAGTCCGCCTGGCTGCTTATTAAGCCAGGGGAAAGGTAAACCTTGTTGAGAGAGATTAAAATTGGTCATTTCTTCATCAGCACGGTCTCCTTAAATTCGCCGGGAGAATACCTTCCATCGCCCGATACTTGGCTACCGTACGCCTTGCCACATCATACCCTTTTTCAGAGAGGAGCGCCACCAATTCTGAATCACTAAATGGGTGGTTTTCCTGGTCGATGATTTCCTTCAATGCCATGCGCGCGCTCAAGCTACGGTCGAAAAATTCGGAGAGCGGGATGATCCGTCCATTGGGAAGTTGAACCGCTTTGTTCGCCACTGCACGCGAAATGGTCGACTCGTGCACACCCAATTCCTTTGACAAAGCGGCTCGAGTGATGGGCTTTAAGTGCTTTTCGCCCCGCAGGATAAAGTCACGCTGCGCCAGGGCAATTTTGTGCATCAAGCGCTGCATGGTATGGTTGCGCTGCTGCAGGCACTTCACAAACAGGGAGGCTCGCTCCATATCTTCCTTCATATTCTCTTTTTGGTCGCTCGATGCCTCAGAAACGGCCTGCCGATACAACGGATTGACCCGCAGCGTCCCCCAAATGGGAAATAGAATCTCAATCACCAGCTGGCAATCGTCATGATCACCCAGCCGGGAGACGATGATATCAGGCCGGTAATAAACCTGCGTCTGGGGACCGGCAGGCTGGCGCACATCGCCCCAGAAAGACCGCCCTGGGAAGGGGTTCAAATTTTCGCCGATAAATTTAGCGAGATCGCGCACGCGCTCAGCCGTAATACCGATCCGGCGCGCCAGCTCATTGTATTGGCGGCGGCTCAACAAGTCCAACCCTGCATCGATCACCTGGTCAGCGTATTCCGGTACAGATCCGCTTTCTTTGAGCACTTCCAATTGCACCCGCAGCGCATCCTGAGTGGTGGACGAACCAACACCCACCGGGTCTGCCCGCTGAATGATCCGTTGTATCGCCTCGACCCGACTGACCGGCACATGATAATACATGGCGACTTCCATCAACGCGACATCCAGCAAACCATCTTCGTTCAGGTGGGTCAACAAATGGGCAGCGATACGCCGGTCTTCCGGTGCAATATCCGGTGTGATTTGCCGGAAGACATAAGTCGCCAGGTCTTCCACCAAAGCCGAACCCGCGTCGTCCCGGTCTTCTTCGGCTTCACTCGGACCAAATCCAGACACAATTTCCCGGGTGGAGACAAATACAATTGGCTCCCCATCAGCCACATTGGCTGGACGACTGCATACCGGGCAAACACCACCGTCGCGGATCAGCCGGTGACAGGTCGGACAGCGAATTTCATCCAACATTTCAAGCGCAGGGTTTTGCGCAAGTTCAGCATCAATCTGTTCTTGCAGCTCATTGGATGTTAAACTCAAGAGCGTCATCGTCTGAGCCAGATGAGCGGTCGTGAGCGGTCGAATGGTATGGACAGGAATGTGTTGGAACATGGAGACCCACCCCAGGAAAGTATAGCGTTGATATACGAATGATGCAAGTTTTGTGCCAGGTCGAAATCCATGGTTTGATGGTAAAATCCTGACTTATGGCAGATCTCACCATTGTCGGCGGCGGTTTGGCTGGCTGCGAAGCTGCCTGGCAGGTCGCTTCACGGGGTTATCAAGTTGATCTTTTTGAAATGCGCCCGATTAAATCCACAGGCGCGCACATAACTTCCAATCTGGCGGAGCTCGTTTGCTCCAACTCGCTGGGGTCCAACCTGCCCGATCGGGCGTCAGGTTTGCTCAAAAACGAGCTTCGCCGGCTCGATTCCCTCCTGCTCAAAATTGCCGATCAATGTGCGCTGCCCGCCGGGGGTGCGCTTGCCGTGGACCGCGATAGGTTCGGTCAACAGGTCACCCAGGCGATCTCCGATCATGCCAACATTCGCCTGATACGCGAAGAAGTCCAAAGCATTCCGTCCGGTCCCGTAATCATCGCCAGCGGACCGCTCACTTCGCCGGCACTGGCTGCATCTATCACGCAGTTAACCGGCAGTGACCATCTCTTCTTCTTTGACGCCATAGCCCCCATTATTCGCGCCGATTCCATCGACATGCAAATCGCTTATCGCGCTTCACGCTACGAGAAGGCAGAAGAAGTTGATGGCGATTACATCAACTGTCCCATGGAACGCGAGGAATACGAGCAATTCGTCACCGCATTGGTACAAGCTGAACGCATCCCGCTGCGGGATTTTGAAAGTGAAATTTCTGCCGGCGTAAAGGCTGGCGCAGGTATCTTTTTCGAAGGTTGCCTGCCGGTTGAAATCATCGCCAGCCGCGAGACGAAAGCCCTGGCATTCGGCCCGATGCGCCCTGTCGGATTATGGAATCCACTCACCGGCAAACGACCTTACGCCGTTCTTCAGCTTCGTCAGGATAATCTCGCGGGAACGCTTTATAACATGGTCGGTTTTCAAACCAACCTGACCTTTCCTGAACAAAAACGCATATTCCGGATGATCCCAGGGCTTGAACATGCTGAATTTGAGCGCTATGGTCAGATGCACCGCAACACCTTTATTGCTTCTCCATTGATGCTCAACCCTTCATTACAATTAAAATCTGATGCGCGCATCTTCTTCGCGGGCCAGATCACTGGCGTCGAAGGATACATGGGCAACATTGCCACCGGCTTATTGGCTGGGCTGAACGCCGCCCGCATGTTGGAAGGAAAGGATACAGTCGTACCTCCACCGGCATGTATGTTGGGTGCGCTCTGTGCGTATATCACTGGCGCTGAAATCAAACACTTCCAGCCCATGAAAGCAAACTTTGGCATATTGCCTGACCTGCCATCACCCGCCAGCGCCAAACGGGAGCGTGCTGCTCAATATGCAACGCGCGCACTTGAAACGTTGGAGCAGTGGATAACTGGTTTAGGGATTGTATGAATAAACGTATTCCGATTCTTGTGATGATCGGTCTCATTGCCATCGCAGCCAGTGTTGCGTTTACTTTACTCCCAGGACCCTCATCCGACAACACTTTTTCCGGAGATCGTGCTTACGAGCACGTAGTGGAACAAATGAAGATCGGACCGCGAATTCCAGGCAGCGATCAACACCAACAGGTGATCGAATATATCACCAGAGTGCTGCAGAATGCGGGTTGGACGGTCGAGATTCATCAGCCAGAATCAACCCGCTTTCCTGTGAAAAATATCATCGCCAGACGCGGCGATGCGCCTCCTCGGGTCATCCTGGGCGCGCATTATGATACTCGTGCGCTGGCAGATCAGGACCCTGATCCCGCCTTTCATTCTTCACCTGTCCCAGGCGCCAACGACGGCGCCAGCGGTGTCGCTGTCTTGCTGGAAATGGCGCGCGTACTACCCAAAGACCAGGCTGGCGTTTGGTTGGTCTTCTTTGATGCCGAAGATCAGGGCGGAATAGGTGAACAGCAGTACATCTATGGCTCTAGTCTGTTTGCTGAATATCTACTCGTAAAATATCCAACCAGCCTGCCGGAGGCAGTTGTGGTCGTCGATATGATTGGCGATGCAGACCAACAGATATACATCGAACGAACTTCCAACCAGATCCTTAGCGAGGAGATCTGGAGCAAGGCTGGGGAATTGGGTTTTTCCAGCACTTTTATTCCGGAAACCAAGTATGCCATCATCGATGATCACACTCCCTTTCTTCGCGCCGGCATCCCCGCCGTGGACTTGATTGACTTCGATTACCCCTACTGGCACACCACTGCCGATACACTGGACAAGATCTCTCCCGAAAGCCTGGGCAATGTCGGTTTGACCCTGACCGCCTGGCTGGACGACTTCCTTTCTGGAAAATAGGGGCCGCTGGCATTTGGAAAATCTGCCATCCTGGCGTAAACTTAGCATATGCAGGATACTGAACTGCTTCGAAGTATTCATTCCATCTGGATCAACCGCACCACATTGACCTTTGCGCGGGCTCCCAATGTGCGCGAAGATTTCCGGAACCAACTCGATCATTTCTTTGACATGCTCGAGCAGGCTTTGGATACCGGTGACTCAGGTTGGCTTGATCCGCTGCTGGAAAATTGGGCTACTTCGCTCACAGAAACAGACCTCGAAGGAAAGCACAGCAATTTACTGGCATTGTTGCGTGAGATCGAAACCATCAGCACGCAGACGGCTCGCGAAATGCTCACCAGTGAGCAGGCGCTGGAATTGGTTTGCTCTCTCATTCCGCATTTCTCATATTGCTATGAAAAAGCTGCATTCGCTGAGATGAATGTGCGTGTCTCTCACGTCACCACCCAGTTGGAAGAAACACGACAGAGTTTGGAACGGCTTGATCGTAGCAAATCGGATTTCATCGCCGTGGCGGCGCACGAATTAAAGACCCCACTCACACTCGTCGAAGGCTATGCTGCCATGCTCAAAGATGTGAGTAGCAGCCGCAGCCTGACACCGTACGAAAGCAGCCTGCTGGATGGCATCAGTACAGGCACGCGCCGGTTGAAAGGCATCATCGACGATATGATCGATGTCAGTTTATTAGACAACAACCTGCTGTCGTTGAATTTCCAACCTGTCTGGATCAACCGCCTGCTCAATGTGATCCAACATGAAGTGCAACCGCACATTCAGGATCGCAAGCAAAATCTGGTCATTAACCGCTTCCCCGGCGATGACCTGCTCACTTTTGGCGACCCCGAGCGTCTCCTGCAGGTGATTCGTAATGTCATCACGAATGCTGTAAAATATACGCCGGATGGCGGAACGATCACCATTGACGGACGCCAGTTACCAGGCTTCACCGAAATCATTGTTAGCGATACCGGAATCGGCATCGCGGCTGAAGACCAGGTCTTAATTTTTGACAAGTTCGCACGTTTGGGGAATTCAGACCTGCACTCCAGCAGCAAAACCAAATTTAAGGGTGGCGGTCCTGGCTTGGGGCTTCACATCGCCCGTGGTATCGTCGAATCGCATGGCGGTGCCATCTGGGTGGAATCGCCAGGTTTTGATGAAAAAGATTGTCCGGGATCCACCTTCCATATTTTAATCCCGGCCCGATCGGAACCACCCGATGAGAAGCTCGCCCGGCTGCTTGCTCCGCTGACGCAAGCGCATTAATTTACTGAAGAGGAAGTTCATGATGAACCAACCCAACACCGGCTTTATCAAACCGGCTGATCGAATAGCATCTTTTAAACCGTATTTCTTCGCCATATTGAACCAGCGTATCACCCAGCTCCGCGAGAAGGGTGTGGACGTCATCCGCCTTGACATGGGTTCGCCTGATCTTCCTCCGGAGAAATTTATCGTCGATAAGCTGGTGGAATCCGCACGAAAACCCAACACCCACGGCTATTCACCCAACGGCGGCACACCTGCTTTTCGCAAAGCGGTTGCCGAATATTACCTCAACCGTTTTGATATCAGCCTGGATCCCCAAAAAGAGGTACTGGCGCTGCTGGGCTCCAAAGAAGGCCTGTTCAACCTGTGTCAGGTGCTGCTCAACCCTGGTGATGTTGCCCTGGTGCCCGATCCCGGGTACCCGGTATATTCGGCAGGCAGTCAGATTGCCGGCGCAGAAATTTACCGCCTGCCGTTGCTGAAAAAGAACGGCTTCCTGCCAGACCTCGACGCAATCCCGGCAGATATCGCCAGGCGCGCGAAAATTCTCTGGCTTAATTACCCCAACAATCCGACCGGAGCCATTGCGCCATTCTCATTCTATGAGAAAGCCGTGGAATTTGGTTTGAAAAATGAAGTCATCATCGCACATGATGCGCCCTACGCTGATATTTGTTTTGATAAATATCACGCCCCCAGCATCCTGCAGGTGCCCGGTGCCAAAGATGTGACGGTCGAGTTCAACTCGCTTTCCAAGACTTACAATATGGCGGGCTGGCGTTTGGGCATGGCGGTTGGTAATGCGCAGGTGATCTCTTATCTGCATACCTACAAAAGCCAGACCGATTCATCGCAATTCCAGGCCATACTGGATGCCGGCGCATTGGCGCTGACGGGCGATCAGCGTTGGATCGAAGGCAGGAATGATATCTACCGCGAACGGCGCGACATCATTGTCCGTGCGCTGCAGTCGGTTGGTTTCTCCGTTGAACCGCCACCTGCCGCGATTTATATTTGGGCGCAGCTTCCGGAAAAATACCCGGACAGCACGGCCTATTGCGCAAAATTGTTGGATGAAACGGGTGTCAGCCTGACTCCCGGTATCGTCTATGGTGAATATGGCGAAGGCTTTATTCGCATCTCTCTGGGCAGCCCAACCGAAGAAATCATCACGGCGATGAACCGGTTGGTCGCCTGGATGAAAGATTAAGAGCAACGCATGGCTAAGAAAGTACCCGAATCGACTCGAGCCCCGAAAGAGCGAACCTTTCTGGTGGGCGTCAGCATTCGCAGTGACGAAAACCTGCTCAACCTGGAGGATTCACTCGAGGAGCTTGCCTTGCTTGCCGACACAGCCGGGCTGGATGTCGTCGGTCAAACGACTCAGCGGCTCGATTCTCCCAATCCCAACACATTTATTGGCCCCGGCAAAGTCGAAGAGATCAAAGCACTGGTTGAGGAAACCCTCACCCAGGTGATTGTTTTTGACAACGAGCTGTCGCCGCGTCACTTACGCGAACTGGAAGAGCGTTTCGGCGAAAATGTGCGCGTGCTGGATCGAACAGCGCTCATTCTGGACATTTTTGCCCAACATGCCAGCACACGTGAAGGTATCTTGCAGGTGGAATTGGCGCAATATGAATATCGCCTGCCCCGCCTCACCCGTGCATGGACCCACCTTGCCCGCCAGACTGGCGGTGGCGGAGGGCGTACCGGCAGCACGGGCGGTGTGGGTTTGCGCGGACCCGGTGAGACTCAGTTGGAGGTGGACCGCCGCGAAATCCGCCGGCGCATCTCCAACCTCAAGGCAGAACTGGAAAAAGTGCGCGCCCATCGCATGCGTTACCGCGCCCAACGTCAGCGCTCTCAAATCCCCACTGTCGCCCTCGTTGGCTACACGAACGCCGGCAAGTCCACCCTGATCAACCGCCTGGCTCGCTCCGATGTTTATGTCGCCAACCAGCTCTTCGCTACACTCGATCCGACCACCCGCCGCGTCGAACTCCCCGGCGGACATTGGGCTTTATTCACCGACACGGTCGGATTCATTCAAAAGCTCCCCACGCAGCTTGTCGCAGCCTTCCGCGCCACCCTCGAAGAAATCGCTGAAGCCGACCTGTTGCTGCATGTTGTGGATGTCACCCACCCTAACGCGCTCGCGCAGGCTGAAGCCGTTCAGCAAACATTAAAAGAAATCGGCGCGGATCATATCCCGGCGATTACGGTCCTCAACAAAATCGACCGTTTCCCGGACCCGTCCGCCACCGGTGAGTTGATCCAGGCTTTTGGCGATACGGTCGTGGCTGCTTCCGCGCTGCAGGGAATTGGCATTCAAGAGCTGCTCACCACAGTCAGC
>JACRAG010000330.1 GCA_016213455.1 Anaerolineae bacterium
CCGTGGATGAGCTGCAGCGCATAAAACCGGCGTTGACCCTGCACACGGGCAGCGATTCCTCCGGCTTTGACCACCGTCGGGCGGATAACCGCCGAGACACGGTAATCCCGCCATTCCCGCGTTCCGGTGATGAGCAGGCCCCGCCCTTCATTTTGGGATAGACGGAAGGCATCCGGGAACCAGATGTCCCACTGATCCAGGGCATTGACCCAGGCCATGCGCCAGATTCGAGCGCCAGGCAAGGGTAGCATGCCGCCTGACGGGCGTTGGAAGGTTGTGGTTGGGGTTCCATCCCAGGTCAGATAGTCCAGGTAGCAGGTTCCTGCCCGTTCAAATATCACACCGGCAGCAAAGATGGGCATACCCGGCAGATCCGGTATGACCCAGGTGATTTCTTTGTATTCACCCGGCGCAATGGCATGCGCCTCTCCGGCAACCTGTTGAATTTGGTCGTTGGCGTCATAATATTGGATCGCGAACCGTGCGGTCAGGGTGTTCGCATTGCTTTCTTCCGCCCACAACCCGGCGCGGATCGTCTGCCCCGGATAGATCGTAGGCGAGGAGACGACCTCATAGCTCTTCATGTCGAGATCTTGTGGTTGAAGGAAAGTGCTGGTGAACGCGCCCCAGGCAGCCTCGGCGTCGGACATGATCTGCAAGCTTCGCTGCCCCAGGCGGCTGTGCCCTGTCACGTTCTGGATTCGCGCGGCAAACCCATCCCCGGTGCCGAAGAAGCCCTGCACACCTCCCGGAAGCTCGAAATGGAAGCGGGGAGAGGTGCCGTTCTGCATGTTTTTGGGAGAGACGGGCGCCATGTCGTTCAACGCGCAGGTGATATTCACGATCTCAAAGGTCTTGGTCACCGCGTCGGTGACATACCCGCCTCCATCGGCGGTTGGGATCATCATCCGGTCAGCAACCGGACCGCGCCAGTCAACCACCTGCCCGGTGGCTTTGTTCCCTTCGAATCCCTGCAGCCCGTTGCGAATACCCAGCAGACAACCCAGGTTGCCTGAATTGCAATCGGTATCCCAGCCGCAGGTGTTGCAGATCATCAACGATTTCTGAAAGTCTCCCTCTCCGTACAGCAGCCCCAGAATGATGAGCGCGTGATTGGGCACGACGTGGACATTTCCGCCGAATTTCTGGTAGCCGTAATGCTCTGCAATCCGCTCGCGGGTTTTACGCCAATCCTTATCTGCGGCATGCCAATGGCGAATTTCGCCGATCATGCTGGCTATGACAGAGTTTTTGGGGATGACGGAAAGACCTGTATCGAGCAGGCGGTCGATATCTTGTTCCACAAAGGCCTGTGCTTCCATGGCAGCCAGCACCTGCGCGGCATAAACAGCTTCTTCGTCATGACTGACCGAGGCGGCACGCTTTGCCAGCTCGGCGGCGCGCTGTGGATCGCCGGGAGCGACCATCGCCCAGCCGTCGATGAAGATCTGCGCCCCGATCTGGTTGGCGATGATCTTGCCGTTGAGCGCTGCCGAACCGCTGCGCGGGGCGGGAATGCCATGCTTGAGCCGCAGGTAAGCGGTGTGCTCGCTGGAGTTGCCCAATCCACCCCACCAGAGCACCGTGCGTTGTTCGATAATGTAATTCAACCAGGTTTCCCCGATTTGAGCGGGGGTCAGATCGAGCGTATTGCCGTGGTCGGGGAGGGCGCGCAGGAAGGTGAACGTTCCAGAGACATCGTCATCGGTGATCACCAGATGCTTCAGACCGAGCTTTTCGTGAGGGTAGTACCACAGCTCACCCAGCTCCGCCATGATGCGCTCGTAGGTCCAACCTTCGACCGGACGGCCAAGATACACGCCAATGATCTTGCCCAATACTCCGGCATAGACTCGTTCGATATAATCCATTGGAATCGACATGCCAGCACCTCTATGTGGTGAGGACAACGGCTTTGTGAAAGCCGGCAGGTTTCTCGACCAGCGCACGGAAAGCGCCATCCACGTTATCCAGCGAAAAACGGTGGGAGACAAGCGAGGCAGTGTTCATCCTGCCCGCTGCCACCAGGGCCAGGCCTCTGCGCATGCAGTCCATTAAGTAATCCATGCGGCGCTCATGGGCATTGATCACATTAAAGCCCTTCCAGTTCCACATCTCCATGTCCACCTGGCGCGCCCCTCCCTGATGCCAGCCGACAACGGACAGGATGCCGTGTTCGCGCACGATATGGGAAGCCAGGGTGAGTCCGGGAGCGGTCCCGGAGTTCTCAAACACCACGTCCGCGCCAAAACCCTTGCCGACCCGCCCCCATTCGGCCATCATCAACCGGTCGGGGATCGCATCGGGTGTGTAGGTTTCATCTGCTCCAAATTGGCGCGCGCTTTCCAGTGCCTCTGGACGGGTATCGATGGCAACAATGCGCGCCGCGCCACGCAGGCGAACAGCCTGGAGTATCAGCAGGCCCATAAAACCCAACCCCACCAGCGCCACCGTGTCGCCCAATTCCACGTTGGTGCGCCGTGCTGCGCTGAGGATGCAACCGAGCGGCTCGCCCAGCGCATGCTCGTAAGCCACCCCATCCGGGATAGGTGTGACGAACTGCTGCGGGGCGCGGGTGTACTCGGCGAATCCCTTGCCGAAAAGACCGGTCACCCGCATGCCAGGCATGATGCCTTTTACCCCGCTGCCTACCGCCACCACCTCACCGGCGACCTCGTGACCGTACTCCTTCGGGTAGGTCCCGCTGTCGCCTTTCCATCCATGCAGCTCCGAGGCACACACGCCGCACGCTTTCACCCGTACAACCACATCCTCCTGACCAGGCTCGGGAATGGGGCGATCTTCCAGGCTGCTTTGCTGCGGTTTGACCAGAATGGATTGTTTCATTTTGATTCTTCCTGTTGGATGGGTTTGACACTCATGTGATCTGCCAGCAAGTGACCTTCTTCAATTACCAGGGCAACCCCACCGCTCTCCAGGGGCCGCTCATGGTCAACCACGTTAAAAACCTGCTGTTCATCGACCCAAGCGCACAGGTGAACCGGTTCGCCTTCTTCACCGGATACCTGCAGGCGGAATTTTAACGTCTGCCAGAGTTTATAGGGGATTTTCACTTCTCCCAGCACGGTGCGTCCATCCCGTTCTTTGATTAAGCGAAGGGTGGAATCGCGCGCGAGCAGCAGCCCGTAGAACCGCCGGGTGCCCTGTACGCGAACGGCGATGCCGCCTTCTTTGGCGAGGAAGGCGGGGCGAATTTCCGCGCTGAACTGATACGCCTGCCATTCGCGAGTGCCAGTGATCAGCATACCGCGGCCCTCATTTTGCACGATGCGATAGGGTTCTTCAGACCAGCCTTCCCAATGCTGTACCCCGTTGACCCAGGCCTGTCGCCAGACCTTTGTTTTCTCTCCCGGCAATGAGGGGAAGGTAACATCGGGTGTGCCGTCCCATGTCAGCGCGTCCAGGTAGCAGACTCCTGCGGACTCGAGCTGGATGCCGATCTCAAAAATCGGCGCGCCTTGCGTGTCGGGCACGATCCAGGTCAGGTCACAGCGCTGAGCTGGCGCAAGGTGCGCGGTAGAGCCTTCGATCGAATAAGGCATGCCATCCGCCTGGTATGCGCGCAGGTACAGCCGGACGGTCATCGGTTCCGGATTCTGCGCATCGGCTTCCAGGTATGCGCGCACCACCTGACCGGGATACAGGGTAGGCGAGGCCAGCAAGCCATAACCATGCATGTTCAGAGACTGCGGCGGGATGAATGTGGCTGTCCCGGCGCGGGATTTTTGCCCAGGCATCAAAGAGGCTGCCCGCAAGGCCAGGCTGTACCTGCCAAAGCGGCTGTGGCCCTGTACGTTTTCGATCTTCACATCCCCCAGCCCTTGCTCACCGGATACGACGAAACCCTGCACGCTGCCAGGCAGATCAAAGTGAAAGCGGCAGCGACCCGTGGGGCTGGCTGCTGCTTTGGGCCAGGCCATTGACTCGCCAGCCAGGCGCCGGCCTGCGTTGACCAGATAAAAAGTCTCCTTGACGGCGTCTGAGATGGTCCGTCCCCCATCGGCGGAGGGCAGGTACATGCGGTCAGCCACTGGACCGCGCCAGTCGACAGGGGAAGAGTCGATACCTGCCAGCCCATTTTTAATTCCCAAGAGGCAGCCAAGATTGCCGGAGTTGCAGTCGGTATCCCAGCCACTGGTGTTGGTGATCATCAACGACTTTTGAAAATCATCATCGCCGTAGAGCAATCCCAGAACAATGAGGGCACTGTTGGGGATAATGTGGCAGCCACCAGGGTACGCAACGTTGCCATAATTTTCCACGATAAATTCACGACACTTGCGCCAGTCCGGCTCTTTGCTGTGAAACATGCGTAGATCATCGACCATGCGGCGGAGATGCGAATCGCGGGGGATGAAACGGAGGCCAACATCCATCAGCTTGAAGCGGTCGGTTTCAGTAAAGGCCTGGGCTTCCATGGCAGCCAGGAACTGCGCCCCATAGATTGCCTCGCCATCATGGCTGACGGATGCTGCGCGCCGGGCGAGGTCTGCGGCCAGCTCCGGGTTTCCGGGAGCGACCATCGCCCACCCATCGATAAAAATTTGCGAGCCAATCTGCTCGGCGACGATGGAGCCGTTCATCTCGATGGATCCGCTCTGCGGGGCAGAGATGCCGTGTTTGAGCCGCAGGTAGGCCGTATGTTCGGTGGAGCAGCCGAGTCCAGCCCAGGAGAGGATGGTTTTCCCCTCGATCAGGTAGTTGAGCCAGGTTTGCCCGATCTGCGCCGCGCTGGTGTTGGGGTCGTAATCGTAATCTTCCAGCGCACGAATAAAGGTGAATGTCCCGGAAATGTCGTCGTCGGTCACAATCAGGGGCAAACCACGTTTTTGATGCACATAATAGGATATTTCGCCCAGCTCCGCCATAATGCGCGGGTATTCCCAGCCTTCAAACGGCCGGCCCAGGTAAACCCCAATGAGCTTCCCCAGCACCCCGGCATAGACACGTTCATGGTAATCTGTAGGAAAAGGCATGATCACAATACTCCTCTACATTGACCTGTAATCAGAGTGTTTTCGCTCGTCTCTCGCAGCGTCGTTCGTCCACAACCTTGCATCAACGGCTTACGAACAACGTTTCACTATCGACACAAAAGTGATACTCCCCCGACCCAACCAGGCAGACCAGGTGAGGACCCTCGACATTAATCCATTCGATCCCCACGGAGAACTCATTTGGTTGCCCACCTTCCCAAAGTATAGTTTCTCCTTCATATAGAATGGCATCTTCTACCCAGGGCAGGCACAGGCGCGCCTGGCTGTTCACCGGGATAGTCAGGTCGATCTCCATGCGCCTGCCGCTAACTTTCCATGCGCTGGAAATGTCGCCATGAACGGTTTTGAGGCAGGCGCGCGCATGCTTCAGATCTCCAACCGGACGCGGGCAGACATAAAAGTATTGAAAACCCGGACCGGCTGGGTCAGCCTGAATGCCGGCGATGAAGCGGTAGAACCAGGCGCCCACCGAACCGAGCATGGAGTGGTTGTGTGAGTTCATCCCATCTCCTGTCTCCAGTTCCCATCGTTCCCACAGCGTGGTGGCGCCATTTGCCAGCATAAATCCCCAGCTTGGGTAGGTCTCTTTTGAGGCAATCTGGCTGGCGATATCGACCCTGCCCGCAATGCTCAGTGCTTCCAGCAAGTACTTCGTGCAGATATTCCCGGTGGTCAGGTGACTGTGATGACATGCTACGACATTCTCAGCAAGGTTGGCAGCCACCTGTGCAAAATTTGTTTCCGGCACCAATCCCATATAGAGGGAAATGGCATTGCAGGACTGGTTGTTCGTCCCATATCCGCCGGTTTCGTCATCCCAGAAATAAGAATGGAACCGGTCGGCAATCCGGCCGGCCAGGTCTTGATAGCTGGCCGCGTCTTTCGCATAGCCGAGGGCTTGTGCGATCTGGCTCAACAAGCGAACACTGTAGGCGTAACAGGCGGTTGAGATCAACTCGCCGGGTGTATCTTTAGATACGGCGGAACTGCCCTGGCTGCCCTGCAAGCCAAACTGGATCGGAGGAGCCCAATCGCCGTAATAACTGTATCGCAGAATATGCCCCTCGCTCCGGCTGGCGAGGTAATCGACCCAGGCTTTCATTCCGGCATAGCGTTCCGCCATGGTGTGGGTATCACCGTAATGCACATATAACAGCCAGGGGATCAGCAGATAACATACACTGACCGGGTCGGCAGGCCGCCGGCCCCAGCGAAATGGCGCGGTATCCGTTATGGCTCCGGTACGCGGGTCCTGGTCGTCTGCAATGTCAGCAACCCATTTTGATAACAGCCGGACAAGGTCAAAGTTGTAGATGGCTTCTTCTGTCCGCGCAGCCATGTCATTCAACCAACCCATCCGCTCATCCCGCTGGGGGCAATCGGTAGGCAGCGAATGCAGGTTGGCAGCCTCGGTTTGCCAGACCAGCTTGTGGATTTTATTGAATAACGCATTGCTGCATTCGAATGTACCGGAAGGCGCTACTGCGGACCGCACAACGCGACCCTCGATGGTCTTTTGATCCGGCGTGCCTGCATATCCTTCGAGTTGAATATATCGAAACCCATGATAGGTAAAGCGCGGTTCCCAAATTTCTTCCCCCTGGCCTTTGAGAATGTACACATCCTCCGCCCGCGCCCCGCGCAGGTTCTCCTGGTTGACCGTTCCATCCTGGTACAACGATTCGGCGAATTTCAATGAAATTCTTTGCCCTCTCACGCCGCAAAC
>JACRAG010000335.1 GCA_016213455.1 Anaerolineae bacterium
GAAGGAGAATTTACCGCGCATCTGGTCAACCAACACAATCATGACCAACGAGTCTGAGCGAAAAAAGCTGGCCCAATATATTCTTGATGTGGTGGCGAACCGTCAGACTCTGGAGAAATCCGTATGACACTTTGGGTAATTGTGCCCGTAAAGCCCTTTCGGAGAGGTAAGTCGCGTCTATCTGGCGTACTGACCGAAGAGGAGCGGGCGCAACTTAATCATGCTTTATTGGAAAACACCTTGCATGCACTGACCGGCAATCGTGACATCAACGAAGTGATGGTGGTGACGCGAGACTCGGCAGCGATTGCCTTGACGCGAGAGTGTGGGTTCCGCACCTTGCAGGAAGATGATGAAAATTCCGACTTGAACCTGGCATTAACGCGTGCGGCTACGGTGGCGCAATTTGCAGGGGCGACCTGGATTTTGATTCTGCCCGCTGACCTTCCGTTACTTAAACCCAGCACCATCGCCTCTCTCTTGCGACAGAAAAAAGGTTCTCCGGCGATTCTCATCGCTCCAGATCGAAGAGAGGATGGGACGAATGCGCTTCTGATGTCTCCGCCAGATGCCTTGCGGTTTGAATTTGGCGCACAATCCTTCCATAAACATGTTAAACAGGCACAGGAACGCAAGCTACCTGTGCAAATTATTCATGATAAAGCACTTGAATTGGACCTGGATATACCGGATGATCTTGATTATCTGGAAGAAATGAGCCAGGAAACAGTTGATATTCCACAAGATCGAGCATAGGAGGATGGTATGACGGAACGGGTGGCTCTCTACTTGCAGGATGCGCATGAATTGCGCGACGGGCTTGAATATGTTCGATATGCTGAAAAGCGAGGATTTGAAGCGGTCTGGCAGGCAGAAAGCCGTTTGGTGCGCGACGCAATCGTACCGATGGCAGCTTATGCCGCCGTTACCGACCGGCTCAAAGTTGGCTCAGGTGTGATCAATAACTGGACCCGCAACATAGGTTTGCTGGCAGCAACATTTTTGACGCTGGACGACCTCGCGCCCGACCGGATTATCTGCGGTATCGGCGCCTGGTGGGATCCATTGGCGCGCAATGTGGGCATTGACCGAAAGAAACCATTGACCGCCATGAAGGAAACGATCACGGTCCTCAAGAAACTGCTCAACATGGAACGGGTGACCTTCCACGGTGAATTTGTGCACGTAGATGGGATTGAATTGGACGTTGTGCATGGCCGGAAAGAGCCGCGCAATGTACCGATAATGATTGGCGCGACAGGCGACCAAATGATGGAAATGACCGGTGAAATGTGTGACGGCGTCGTGTTGAATTACTGCGTTCCACCCGAATACAATATTAAAGCGCTTGAACTGCTTGATAAAGGTGCAAAGAAGGCTGGTCGCAGCCTGGACGATATCGATAGGCCGCAGCTGGTTGTTTGCTCAGTGGATCACGATCACGACAAGGCGATTGATACGACCAGAGGGTTGTTGACCCAGTATCTCGCTCAGCAGCCGCATATCGCCAAGGCGTCCGGGGTGTCGATGGATGTGGTTGCGGAGATCCAATCTATTTTGGGTTGGCCTGCCACCCATGAACAAATTCAAAAAGCAAAACACCTGGTTCCCGAGGAGTTGATCCATCGGATTACAGCGTCGGGCACCACAGAAGAGGCCCGTGCAAAAGTGAACGAATACCGTCGCAACGGCTGCACCTGCCCGATCCTATATCCGGTTGGCGGAGATGTTCATCTGTTGATTGACACATTTGCTCAGGCATAGTGAAAGAGGTCTGCATGATCCTGGAATACCATCGACCCAAGACGATTGACGAGGCGACTCGGTTGTTGTCTCGTGTCCAGCCCAAGACCATCCCCATCGGCGGCGGTACATCGATTAATCATCTATCGAAACAAGATGTGGCTGTTGTTGATTTGCAGGAATTGGGTTTGAATGTCATCGAGCCCCAGGCCAACGGGTCTGGATGGCAGGTAGGGGCAATGGTGAGGCTTGCAGACCTCATGCACTCAAATGTGCTGCCTGAGAGTGTCAAGGAGGCCTTACGACTCGAATTTTCATCGAACCAACGGAATATGGCAACCGTGGGTGGGGTTTGCGCAGGCCGGGATGCCCGGTCAGCGTTGTTGACCTGCCTGGTAACCATGGGCTGCTTAGTGACGCTTTCCGCGGGCTCCGAACCGGTAAGCCTTGCCGACCTGGTTGGAGGTGCAAAATTCCTTCAGGCAGGGCAGTTTATCCAGATGGTCCATTTTCCAAACCAAGAACAGGTGATGGTGAACTGCATCGCGCGGTCGCCAGCAGACCGCCCGGTTTTGATTGTCGCAATTGCCAGACGCAGTGGTGAATTTCACATCGGGCTGGGCGGTTTTGGTGATAGACCGCAGTTGGTATATCACGGCTCCGACCGTCCTGCGGCGCTTCACGCAGTTCATGTTGCTTGCGAAGGCGCCTCGGATGACTGGGCTGGCGCAGATTACCGACAGGATGTTGCGGTATCTTCTGTCCGGCAATTATTGGACATGATGCAATAGGAGCGCCTGAATGAATGTCAATCTGTTGATCAACGGCGAATTAAAGAACTGGGATGTCGCTCCAGACAAGACTCTGTTGCATCTTCTGCGCGAGAACGGATATTTTGGCGCCAAGTTTGGCGGCTGCCAGTCTGGAGAATGCGGCGCCTGCACCGTTCTGCTCGATGGAAAACCGGTCAACTCCTGCCACCTTCTGGTGGCCCAGGCACAGGGTCATCTTATTGAGACGATTGAAGCGCAAGGAGTACACCCGGAGCAGGGGTGGAAACGCACGCAAGGATTGCACCTGATTCAGCAGGCCATGGTCGAAACCGGCGCGATCCAATGCGGGTATTGCACGCCCGCCATGGTGCTGGCTGCGCGTTCATTGTTGGAACACAATCACTCACCAACTGAAGCTGAAGTGAGAGATGTTCTGAGCGGCATTCTGTGCCGATGCACTGGATATCTGAAACCGGTTCAAGCCATATTACGGGCGGCAGCCGTCATGCGCGGAGAGGATGTGGGTGGTATCGATGAGGCTCCCACGCCAGCGCCTGATTGGATGAAAGGCGATGGGCCGCTATCTTCGAGCGAAGGCCCCGCCGCTGGCGGAATGGCAGTGGCTACCCGACAGCAGGTGATGCCATCCATTTTGACTGCTCCGGAAACTTCGAAGAACACCACGGTGGGCAAGCCGGAAAAGAAAGTGGATTCGATGAAACTGGTTCAAGGCAAACCGGCATTTACCGATGATCTTGAACTGCGGGGGATGCTGGTTGGGAAGATTTTGCATTCCACCCGAGCCCATGCGATCATCGAAGACATCGATGTGCGTGAAGCGCGCGCATTGCCGGGGGTTGCGGCAGTTTTGACCTATCAGGATCTGCCACGCGTGATCTACTCGACAGCAGGGCAATCTGATCCGATCCCTGGGCCATTGGATGCTTTTTCTCTGGACAGGAAAGTTCGATTTGTGGGCGATCGGGTTGCATTTGTCGCCGCTGAGTCGGAGGCAATTGCCGACCAGGCCCTCTCCTTGATCAAGGTGACCTACCGCGACCTGCCGGCGATCCTGGATTCACGCCAGTCGATGATGCCAGGTGCTGTGAAGATCCATGATGAGCCGGAGTATGTTAACTTCGCGGATTCAGAGGCGGAGCA
>JACRAG010000331.1 GCA_016213455.1 Anaerolineae bacterium
CCACATGCATCCATCCCGTCCGCCGTGAGCCCGACCTATCCGGATTGTTTTTCAATTGCGCAGCGAAGACTACCGCCCACTCCTGGCTTACTCCTCGCGCTGATACACCACCCATTGATCCATCCGGTTGGCTTGGCTGCAGGTCCAACGGCCCAACTCGCGGTAATGCGCATCCACGGATGCATAAAATGGCTGCATGACCGGGTCGGCAATACGCTTTCCTGCCTGCAGGCTGAAAGGCGCATGGTTGACACTGAGGTTTTCTGCCAGCAGCCGGGGTGGATTGCCCAGAAACGCCGAGATAAACGCCGTCCGGTTGGCGGGCTGGTCCAGCGCGGTCAGCAGGTAAACAAATGGAGTGGGCGCGCTGCGACGCGCAGCGAAATTGAGCGCCGCGGCGTTATCGCCCAGCACCTGCAGCGTATCGGCGGGCGTGCTGTTATCCCGGACCGCATCCAGCACGGGACAGGGGAATACAGCCAGTGACCGCACCCGCACAATCTGGACGGACAGGCCCGCCAGGATCATACCCGCCGCTACGCCCAGCGCCAGGCTGATCACAGCCAAACGCAGGCTCACAGCCGGCAGCCAATCAGGCCGGCGCCACACCTGCAAAACGGCATCCACGGCACAGGCTGCCAGCAGCGCCAATCCGGGCAGCCAGCTAAGGAAGTAGTGGGTAAACGCCCGGCCTGAAAGAGCTGTCATCACCCATTCCAACAGCACCACTGCCAGGCCCAACCAACCCGCCAGGGCACGCCGGCGATTTTCTTGGCGATACAGAAAAAGCGCCGGAACTCCCAAACCGGCAATAAAAAATGCTGTCTGCTGGTATCTGGCTGAAAAATGAAGGATCTGGAAAACCTTCACAACGACCATCTGGATTCGGTCCGCCAGTCCGAGCGACGAGCCGATATAAGCCACATTGGACGCAAAATACTGGTCAAGCAATGCGTTCAGACCGCCATGAAATGCAAAATAAAGCAGCAAGCCGGCGCTGGAGAGAATGAAAACCAGCGGAACCGCAAGCCAGCGCCAATTCCAGCCCGTGCGTTCACGCAGAGCCTCCAGCAGGGCAGCCCCAACCAGGATGGCAGGCAGCCCGGCCAGGTTGGGGCGCAGCCAGAAAGCCCCCGCCGCCGCCAGCCCGATGACCCCAAAAGCCAGTCCGGGGCACTGGCGCCGGTAGGTGAAAGCCAGCAGCGCCGCCGCAGAAAACAACAGCGCATATTCCTCGGTCAGGTTGCCTCCATCCAAAAACGCAAGGAACAGCGCCGTCCAAACCGCGCAGCCTACCAGCGCCGGCAGCGGATGGAGCAGCCGGATGAGCGCCCAAAACATGCATGCCAGGCCGGACAGATAGAAGGCGACTTCCAGCACGAATATCCCCCGAGGATTGCCACCCCACAAAAACAAGCCAAGCCCATTCAGAAAATAAATCAACGGGCCTTTATGGTCCCACACATCACGGTAGGGCAGGCCGCCTTGTAGAATCTTCCAGCCAATATATTGGAAAACACCCGAGTCAACATCCGCCAGGCGTTGGCCCACCGGCAGCGCCTGGCTCAGCGCAAACAGACCCCCGCCCGCCAGCGCCAACCATCCGGCCAGGGCCAGCAGGTGATTGGGTTGAACTTTTGCCATCCATCCCCGAAAGCCCATCAACAACCCCTCTCGATTTGCAAAGAAGACCGCTTTGCAGCGGTCTTCCGGTTCTATTGACTTTACAATCCCCGCTCGCCGCGGATGTAGGGCACACCCAGCGCCGTCGGCGCGCCCAGGCGTTTGCGGATGGCCTCGCGCGAACCCACCACCAGCACGATGATGGTGAAGGCGTAAGGCAGCATCTCCAGGAAAAAGCCCCAATAGGGATTGTAGTAGAAGGGATTGGCCAGACCAAAAATGACATTCGGGCCTTGAATATCCAGCACCAGGCGGCGCAGCGCGCCAAAGATGTAGGAACCCACCGCGGCGCGCACCGGGTCCCACTGCGCAAAGATCACCAGGCCAATCGCAATCCAGCCCTGACCGGCGGTGGTCAGCTCGCTGAACCAGCCCGGCGAAATGGCCAGGCTGATGGTGGCGCCCGCCAGCCCAGCAAACAGGCCACCCACGAACACGTAGAAATAGCGCAGGCGGTACACGTTGATCCCCAGCGAGTCAGCCGCCGAGGGATATTCACCCACCGCGCGCAGGTGCAGGCCCGGGCGGGTGCGGTTGATGTAATACCACGCCAGCGGCACCATGATATAGCCCAGGTAAACCAGCAGCTTCTGGTTGGTGAAGAAGACCGGCCCGATGATGGGGATCTGGCTCAGCAGCGGCACGGTGTAGGAGGGGATCAGGGGCACAGTGCCGGCTTTGCTCAGCCCTTCGCCCAGCACCAACGCCAGGCCGGTGGCCAGAAAACCCAGCGACAAACCGCTGACCACCTGGTCCGCCTGCAAGGTGATGCTGATGAAGGCATGCACCTGGCTGATCAACCCCGCCGCCAGCATGGCTACCAGCAGCCCCAGCCAGGGGTTGCCCGTGCTGGTCGCCACAGAGAAGGCGCTCATCGCGCCAATCAGCATCATGCCTTCCATGCCCAGGTTCATCACCCCGGACCGCTCGGAGAAGATCCCACCCAGCGTGGCAAAGAGCAAAATTGTCCCGGTGGCCACGCCGGCCTGTAAAACAATCAAAATATCCATAAAATCAGGCCTCCTCTCCGCGGCGAACCAGGCGAACGCGGTAGCGCAGCAGGAAATCGCTGGCGATGAGGCACACCAGGATCACACCATTCATCATCTTCGGAATGCCCGAAGGTTGAATTTCTCGACCGGCGAGGATGAGCGCGCCAAACAAGATGGACACCGGGATCACCGCGTAGGGATTCAACTTGGCCAGCCAGGCCACGATGATGCCCGTAAAACCGTAGCCCGGCGAAATGGAACCCTGCAGGCGGTGCACCACGCCGGTAATCTCTGACATGCCCGCCAACCCGGCCAGCGCGCCGGAGAGCATCATCACCAGCACGGTGTTGCGCGCAATGGAAATGCCCGCGTACTCGGCGGCGCGCGGATTGTCGCCCACCAGGCGGATCTCATATCCCCACTGGCTGCGGTAGAGGATCAACCACACCACCACTGCCGCGATCACCGCCAGCACCAGCCCAAAGTGGGTGGTCAGGCCGCGGAAGAAGGGGATCTCGACGGCGTAGTCGGCCAGGCGCGGCAGCCAGGCGTTCTTGGGGAACACCTTCGACATCTGAAAACCGCCCTCCGTCCACACCGCATAGATCCAGTAGTTGTTCCAGGAAATGGCGATGTAGTTCATCATCAGGGTGGAGATGACCTCGTTGACGTTAAAGCGCGCCTTCAAAATGCCGGGGACAAAACCCCAGGCCGCGCCCATCAACATGCCGGCTGCCACCATGCAGATGATGAACAACCAGCCCGGTGCATCCGCGGGCAGCATGGGCGCCAGCACCACCGCGCTGGCGCCAAACGCGCCGGCATAAAACTGGCCTTCGGCGCCGATGTTCCACAATTTCATGCGGAACGCCAGCGTACACGCCAGGCCAACGATCATCAACGGAATGGCCTTCACCATGGTATCGGAGAGCACGCCCACCGAACCGAACGAGGCTTTGACAATGTGCGCGTAAGTGGCCCAGGGATCGCCGCCGGCAATCGCCAGAACGATCGCGCCAATCAACAGCGCCACCACCACCGAACCAAAAGACAGCATCAGAGAAAAGAAGCGCGAGGGCGGCTTCAAACGCGGCTCCAGCATCACGCGGTACGGCAGCCGGTCCAACCAGTTGGCGCGAGGCAAACCTGACTCAGCCATGCTGATCCTCCTTGGCCCCGGGCGCGCTGCCGGTCATCATCATACCGATGGCGGCAACATCCCCATCCGACACTTCACCCAGGATCTGGCCTTCATAGATCACGGCTACGCGGTCGCTCAGATCGATCAATTCTTCCAACTCCTCCGAGATCAGCAAAATGGCCGCGCCGGCGTCGCGCTGCGCCATCAGCAGGCGGTGCACGCCTTCAATCGCGCCCACATCCAGGCCGCGCGTAGGCTGCATGGCGATCATCAACGCCGGGTTGCTGGAAATTTCGCGCGCCAGGATGACGCGCTGCAAATTGCCGCCCGAGAGCAGCCGCACAGGCGTCTCCAGGGTGGGCACAATGATCTCATAGCGCTCTTTCAGGTCCGCGGCATACTTGCGCGCTGCGATGGCATTCACCATCCAGCCGCTGCTGATCGGCGCCTGATTGTACTTCTTCATAATCACGTTGTCGGTCACCGACAGGCTGGGCGCAGAACCGACATGCGTACGGTCTTCCGGGATGTGCGAAACGCCCTTGCGGATGCCTTTTTTGACCGGGCTGTTGGCGATGTTTTCACCGCTCACCACCACCTGGCCCTTGCTGCATTTGCGCAAACCGGTGATCACATCCGCCAGCTCGCGCTGACCGTTGCCCGCCACACCCGCCAGCCCGACGATCTCGCCCTGGCGCACAGTCAGGTTCAATCCGCGCAGCGCAGGCAGGCCTTTGTCGTTCTCAGCCCACAAATCCTCCACCTTCAGCACCACTTCACCCGGCTGGCGTGCCGTCTTGTTGACGGTGAAGATCACCTCGCGGCCCACCATCAGGCGCGCCAGGTCAGCCTTGGTGACCGTGGAAACCGCCACGCCCGCAGCGGTGCTTCTGCCGCGCTGCAGCACCGTCACCCGGTCGGAAATCTGCATCACTTCGTGCAGCTTGTGGCTGATGAAGATGATCGACTTTCCCTGCGCCACCATCGAGCGCAGCGTGACAAACAGGTCATCCACTTCGCTGGGCGCCAGAACCGCGGTCGGCTCATCCATCACCAGGATGTTGGCGCCACGGTAGAGCATTTTAAGGATCTCCACACGCTGCTGCTCACCCACCGAAAGCTGCCACACCTTGGCGCGCGGGTCAACCTTCATGCCAAAGCGCTCGCTCAGTGCGGTGATTTCCTGGTCGTAGTGCGACAGGTTTAACCGGAAGGCCGGCTTATCCAGCCCGAGCAGAATATTTTCGGTGACCGTCTGCGAAGGCACCAGCATGAAGTGCTGGTGAATCATGCCGATGCCGGCCTTGATGGCGTCGCGCGGGGAAGAGAAATTAACCGGCTGGCCGTTAACGATAATCGTCCCGGCGTCGGGTTTATACAACCCTGCCAGGATGTTCATTAATGTGCTTTTGCCGGCGCCGTTCTCGCCCAGCAGGGCATGAATTTCGCCTTTTTGCAGATAAAAATTTACATGATCATTGGCCAACACACCAGGAAAACGCTTGACGATGCCCTGCATGCTGACAACGGTGTTGGTTTCGCTGGAAGGAACCGGCTGCGCCATTGCACCTCTCTGTGGGTTGAGATAAAAACAGTGACGGCTTGCGCCACCCCGGCTGCCCCTCATCGAAATGAACGGCAGCCGGCATGGAACAACCCTGACGAAAATAAGGGGGTATGCGCAGTTTGACTGCGCATACCCCCCGGTTTACAGATTACTCGGTGCTGGGCAGTTCAGCGGTGATGCCTTCGGCCCACCACTTCATGCAGTATTTGCAGCCCAAACCCATTTCGGGGAATTGGTCCAGGTCGATCTGCTCAAGAGCAGCGCCCGCGGGGACGATCTCTTTGCCGGTGTTGTCGTTGATCGGACCGGAGAAGACACTGAAGCGGTTGAATTCACCCGTCAGCGACTTGGCCACCAGGTCTTTGACCTGGTTGACAACTTCGGGATCCAGCTCGGAAACACCCTTGGTCGGGGTCTCGCCTTCCATGAAGCCGTACAGGCCCAGGCCGCCGGAGTCAGCATCGAAGTAATCCCAGCCGAACTTGTAGGTACCGGCCTTGACTTCGCTGGCGATCTTGGCATACACAGGACCCCAGTTCCAGTACGGAGCGGTGAGGCAGCGCTCGGCCTTGCAGGAACCGAACCAGTCATAGGTCACGCCCCATTTGCCTTTTTCGGTCGCCACATCGGCCACAGCCGGGGTGTCGGCGCCGGTGAAGACCACCTGCGAACCCGCATCAAACAGGGAAGCAGCGGCTTCCTTTTCCTTCACGGGGTCGTGCCAGGTGTTGATCCAGCGCACGTCCATGGTGCATTCGGGGCAGGTCGCGCGCATGCCCAGGGCAATCGCGTTGCCCAGGCGCAGCTCTTCCGGAATGGGGAAGGTGGCCATGTAACCCAGTTTGGCATTGCCGTCCTGCTGCGCGCGCGCACCAGCCAGCATACCACCCAGGTATTTCATGACTTCCATACCGCCGAACAGGTTGCCGAAGTTCTTTTCATTCGACTTGAAACCGGAGATATGGATGTAGCCAACATCGGGGAACTCATTGGCCACGGTTTCCATCGGGTCCATGAAGCCGAACGAAGTGCCGAAGATCAGGTTGAAGCCCTTGCGGGACAGCGCGCGGAAGACCTGCTCGGAGTCGGCGCCTTCGGGCACATTCTCGATGTAAGCCACGTGCGTATCGGGCACGTTCTTGGCGATGTATTCCAGGCCTTCATAATGCGCCTGCGACCAGCCACCATCATCATGGGGGCCAATCAGAACCATGGCGACATTGAACTTGCCTTCCTGGACTTCCGGAATCTGGAAGCCACCGACTTCTTCTTTCGTCGGTTCGACGGTGGCGGCCGGTTGAGCCGGCTGGCATGCGGTCAGCGCAAAAGCCAGCACCAGCATGATCGAAAGGCCGCGGAGCAAATAGGACTTTTTCATTTGCGTCTCTCCTCCAAAACAATACGGTTGAATCATGAACACCAAAGCCAGCAGGTGAATTATGGAGTACGCGCTTCCCTGTTCACCGTTCCGGCTTCTTACCACGATTGAAAACAAACAAGCAAGAAAATGGGAGGGTCGCCATCAACCGAAGAC
>JACRAG010000328.1 GCA_016213455.1 Anaerolineae bacterium
CACACCTTCCAGCAGCCCCAGCAGTCCGTCCGGCGGATCAGACTTACAGAAGGCAGCGTCCACATGCGGCCACCACGCCTCCTGTCGGGTAATCTGGTAGGAGCTGAGCGCCACCAGGCGGACGCGCGGGCACAGGTGCCGCAACGTCTGCAGCAGCTCCACCAGTGAGGCCGAACGGCGCGAGTGCGCCAGGCCGGACAGCTCCGCGTCGAGGATCACGCCATCCGGACAGGTGCGCGCGCACAACGCCAGCAGTTGAACGGCAGTGGCTGCCTCGCCAGCCACCTGCACCGCGCCCTGCTCGAACAGCAGGCGCAGCGCGGCGCGCACCTCAGGACGATCGTCTGCCAAAAGGATCTGCATGACCGGCAGCCCTCAGTGGACTTTCACGTGATCAATTTCGCCGACTGGCAGCCAGTCGTCCATCGAACCATAGGCGCTGCGGTCAATTTCAAACCCGTTCTGCTCTTCCACCGCTTCCAGGCGGATCAACACCAGATAACGCTTTCCCGCCCAGCGCTGAACCTGCGCCGGGGTTAGCTGCAGTTCGACCTGGTGCTCATCCAGCGCGCGCTGCGACTCCTCCGGAGTCAACGGCCCCAGGTTGAACACTTCACTCACCCGCGCGCGCGCCATCACCTGCGCTTCGGCATTGTTGCGAATGAAGTACAGCTGGTCGCCAGGAAAAACCCGTCCATAGGGCAGCTTGCGCCCGGTCGCACCGCGCAGGATCATGCGCTTGCTTCCACCCAGCAGCTGTTCCATTTCCTTCGCTTTTGCATCCACATAAACCACGTGATCCATCGTAAACATTCTCCTTTGCCATCCTATACGCGCTGTGGGATGCCGACGTTGCAAGCACATTAATCTCGAATTTATGACTGACAGGATGGGTGCGGTTGGTTTTCCATACAAGGGCATGCCAGCATGAGCCTTTCAAAATATCCTGAAAAGATACACGACCATGCCTCCTCCGCAGGGAGGATTGTTCACCTCAGGCGCGCGGCGGGCCTTGCTCCAGGCGGCGCATCACCTGGCTTAATCCGTCGGCCTGCTGGTTGGCATCCCACAACGCCTCCAACCACCAGGTGGCGCCGGCTGCCTGCCAGGGCGCAATGATCTCCTGCGCGCGCTGCACATCGTCACCGGGGGTCAACCCTTCCACCACAATATCAAAAGCATCCGTGCTGCCCCGTTCGTTGGCAATCCAGGCTTTCATCTCAGCCACCTGCTGTGGGCTGGCGCCGCTGACCCGGCCCTGTTCGTCTTTCGCGGAAGGCAGCAGGCCATCATAGCGCGCCACCCGGCGCATCGATTTAACGCTGGGCCAGGCGCCCACCACCCAAATGGGGATGCGCGGCTGCTGCACTGGCGGGGGCGGCACCATGAAGCTGCTGGGCTTGACCTGGTAGTGCTTGCCGTCAAAGGCAAAGGGCTGGCCCTTCCACAACCCGGTGATGATCGCCAGGCTCTCATCCAGCAACTCGGCGCGGATTTTACGGTCGATTTGTTCGCCAAACTCGACAAAGCCTGTGTCCACTGCGCCCAGCCCCACCGAAAGAATCACCCGCCCTCCGGAGAGGTTGTCCAGCGTGGCGGTCTCCGAAGCCATCTTCCACGGTCGCATTCGCGAAAGTGGCGAGATCATTGTCCCCAGGCGAATGCGCTCGGTCACCATGGCTGCAGCGGTCAGGCAGACCCAGGCGTCTACACCCCAAACCGGCTCCCAGACGAAGATGGCATCCCATCCAGCCTGTTCGGCGCGCTGGGCAGCATCCGCCACCTGGCGCGCATCACCCATCGGCATTACAAAACCGTACTTCATTGCCCACCTACTGCCCGGCGCACATCTTCAAAGTGTTCCTCATAATGCCCGTAGGTGTTGTAGCCGATGATCTTTTCAAAAGCATCGCCCTGCGTCCAGGCAAAGTGCGCCGGGTTGAACAGGGCTTCTTCCGGGGCGGTCGCCGCCACACCGCGCAGGCGCGCGAAGGCTTTTTTCTCGTCTTCCAGCACAAATTCCAACCCCAAATCTTTGCACTCGCTGTACACGCGCGCATTGAACGCATTGAAATCCGACTCGCCCTGCGGTTCCTTCCCGGTAGCCAGCATCTCATACAGGTAAGCCGCGCGGTTCTCCCAGGCTGCCAGGTGCGCCAACATATCCTTGATCGTCCAGCCGTTGGGCAGGGTGGTGGAGAGCATCTGTTCAGCCGTCAATCGGTCGAGCAGCGCAAAAAATGACTTGCGCGAATCGTCGATTTTCGCCAGCAATTCTGATCGATCCATGCGTTTCCTCCCAAATCGTCAATGATTGATCTGTCCGATCCATATTGTATCAAATCCGCGCAGATTCATGCACGCCGATGTGGCGCAGACCCAAATGCCCGCAGCCTGCCTATCCGGCACTTAAAACCATGTCGCCAGGCAAGGTTTCCCCATTGTATGGAAAGCGGAGCGCTTCACATGTGCAGGAAGCGCTCCGCAGCCCTGGTCAAAACGGATGGGGACGGGTTATTCGACCGGCCCCATCAGGTAAATCTGTCCATTCAGGGTGGCCTCCGCCGACCAGCCCTCTTCTCCAGCGGGATCGCGCACCTTCCACCACAGGTATGCGCCGTTCCGATATGGCGTACACACCGGGCCTTCCAGCACGGTCAGGCGCGTTCCGACCCGATTGGTGCGCACCAGGTTTGCGCCAATTTCCGGCGAGCTGCGGAAGTTGAGGTTGGAGAGCACCACCGCCTGACTTCCCACTGCCAGCCGGGGCACCGCCGCGGCAGCGCAAGCCGCCGGGACTTCGATGGCAGCCGCCTGGGGCGTGGGTGTGGGTTGGGCCTCCGGCGTAGGCGTGGGCTGCGCCTCCGGCGTTGGGGTTGGCGGGGTCAAAGGCGTGGCAGTGGGCGCCGGCGCCTCGGTCGCGGTTGGATACCCCACCGCGGCCTTTGTCGGCGTAGCCGTCGGGCTGGGCGGCAGCGGGGTCGCGGTAGCTGTGGGCACAACAGCCTGTGCCAGGCTGGCCTTAACCCAACGATATTGGGGCGCTGCCAACGTATAGAGCACTTCACCACTCATCGACAGGATCTGCCACTCACCGGAAGCACCCTGATCCAGGCGATAGCCTTCCTGCGGCAGCACTGACCCAATCTCATTCGGCACCAGCGGCACCCAACGGGCATTAACTTTATCCAGCCCAAAGATCACCACGCCTTGCGGATCGCTCAGTTGGCGGGTGGCATCGGACCAGGTCCAGGTGAAGTCTGCCGGGGGGTAGGGCGGCAAAGCCGCGGCAGGCGCGGGCTGCAGCAAGCGGAAGATCAAAAATAACAGGATCAACAGGGCAACAATCAACTTGAACGTGTCATAGCCAAGCCAGCGGCGTTGGGTATTCATCTGTACACCGTTAGCTTTGCTGGCGGGCCAATTCGGCAGCCTGGTCGATCAATGATTGCTCATTGGACAGGCGCTTGACCCGTTCGCCCAGCAGTTCCTGCAGGCGATCCACGCTCAGTTCGCTCAGCTGCGCAAAAGACTTGATTCCAGCCGCATGCAGCAGGCGCTCAATCTCCGGACCAATTCCTTTGATCACCTTGAGATCATCCGGCATGACTTTGACAGCAGTGGCCTTCAACGCCTCCAGGTCTTTCGCCATGCCAGCCAGGCGGCCTTCAGCCTCGTTCTTCTGCTGCGTGAGGGCAACCACTTCAGCCTTTAGCGCACTGTTCTTGCGCCGCCAATAGAGCCAGTCGATGATCCATTCTACGATCCAACCGATCAATATCCCGATCACAATCGCCGTAAATGTGGACATATCTTTCCCTCCAAAATATGATTTCATGAATATTAATACTATATTAGTACTCGCTTATCAAAGTTACAATCACCCTTAAATCACAGGGTGCATTTCAGAACTGGGGAGACATCACCCCACCCCCCGGCCTGTCCCACAATGGGGCGGGGAGCAGAGGTTTCAGGAGGTGAAATGCACCCTAAAACACAAAAAGAAAAAGAAGAGGCTGTTCGCATGAACAGCCTCAGGTTGAACCAAAGAATATAAGCTTCGTCTCAGGCAAACGGATTACGGCGAATGAAACGCGCCGTCAGAAAACGATACAGGATTTTGGGCGTGGTCAGCCACTCGATCAACACATCGTTGCGGGTATTGCGTAATACCCGCTCGCCCAGGAATGGCGCCACCGTCTCCACTTTGTCCGCCAGGATGGAGAAAACGCGCATCAACTCGGCCTTGTTGGGTTTGTTTTCCAGGTCGCCCATCAGTAAATCGGTGGTGACCATGCCCGGTGATAACCGCCCGATAATGATCGGGCTGCCAGCCAGCTCGTTTGCCAGCACACGGGTGAAGTAGCGCAGGGCCGTTTTGGATGTGCCGTAGTAACCCAACCCGGGCGCGATGCGCCCGTCACTGCCCAACCCCTCCATGGTATAGATGGCGCCAAAACCCTGCGCCAGCATGTTTTTTGCTGCCACACGCGAACCATGAATGACACCCAGAAGGTTGACCTGCAGCACGCGCTCGATCACCGCATCGTTGGTTTCCAGCAGCGTACCCGAAGGCTGGGTGACGCCCGCGTTGTTGATCCAGATATCCACCGCACCAAACGCACTCACCGCCTGCTGGTAGAGCGCTTCCACCTGGTCGCGCCGCGTCACATCCGCGGTCACACCGATCACCTGGTCGTGATATGTCCCAGCCAGCTGTGCCAGCCCCGCCTGCGTGGAGGCTGCGCTCGATCCGTTGATCGCCACCTGGCAGCCCTGCGAGAGGAAGTAACGCGCCAGACCCAGGCCAATGCCTCGTGAGCTACCGGTAATGACAATACGTTTTTTCATACCAGGGGACCTTTCCAAGCGAAGCTTCATTGTGAGGATGCGTGCTAGTTTAACATGCCCGGGGCGCCAATGCAACCGCACAATTTGTCTCGGATA
>JACRAG010000329.1 GCA_016213455.1 Anaerolineae bacterium
CGTGAAGACTTCAACCGGGCAGATCCAGGTTGTTGTGGGCATGGGCACTGTGGGTATTGCTGCCGGCGCTCGCGAAACCCTCAAAGCCATTTTGGATACCATCGAAAAAGAAAATATTCCCGACGTTGTTGTCCGCCAGACGGGCAACATTGGCCTCGATTCGTACGAACCAATCGTTCAGGTTGTGATCGGCGAAAGCCCCAAAGTCACCTACGGCAAGGTTAATCCCGAAGCTGCTCGTCGCATCATGAAAGAGCATGTCGTTGGTGGGAATATCGTTAAAGAACACGTTATCGAAAGTTAACCGGGCAGCAGCCCAATTCGTTGGCTGCCCGCACAATTCTGTGCGTTAGAAGGTGTTTTATGGCTTTTTTCCGTTCCCATGTACTGGTGTCGGTTGACCCTGAATGCTTAAAGCGCGGCGCCCATGAGGTGCTGGACGCGCTGCACGACGAACTCGTTGCCCAGGGTCTGATCGATGAAATCCAGGTTTTAGAGACTTCCCGCATCGGCGATCCTGTGATGCACGGTCCAGATATGGTCGTGTACCCGGAAGGCGTTCATTATTCCAGCCTTTCGCCCGATGACATCCCTTACATTGTCGAAGAGCATTTCTTAAAGGGTCGCCCGGTCGAGAAATTCCGCGCTCAAGAACGCATCATCGTTGACGAAGAACTTGGCGCTCCCAAGCCCAAGGAAGTGCGTGTCATCCTGCGTAACTGCGGCAAAATCGACCCGAACAACATCGAAGAGTATATTGCCGAGGATGGCTACCAGGCCCTGGCAAAGGTGCTCTCCAGCATGACCGATCAGCAGGTCATCGATACCGTCTTGGCATCCGGCTTGCGCGGACGCGGCGGCGCCGGATTCCCGGCTGGCCGAAAATGGCAATTTGCCAAGGACAACAAAGGCGATATTAAATACGTGATCTGCAACGCTGACGAAGGCGACCCGGGTGCGTTTATGAACCGCCGTGTCCTTGAAAGCGATCCGCACTCCGTAATTGAAGGCATGACCATCGCTGCCTATTCCATCGGCTCGCGCCAGGGTTACATCTACTGCCGCGCCGAGTACCCGATCGCGGTGCAAACCTTGAATATCGCCATCAAACAGGCCTATGATTTTGGTCTGTTGGGTGAAAATATCCTCGGCTCTGGATTTAGCTTTGACCTCGAAGTCCGCATGGGCGCAGGCGCATTCGTCTGTGGCGAAGAAACCGCTTTGATGGCATCTATTGAAGGCCGCCGCGGCGAACCTCGCCCTCGCCCGCCCTTCCCGGCGGTGGCTGGCTTGTGGATGAAACCCTCCAATGTGAACAACGTTGAAACCTATTCCACCGTCCCGCAGATCATCCTGAACGGACCGGAATGGTACAGCCAGTTTGGTACTGAAAAATCAAAAGGCACCAAGACCTTCGCGCTTGCCGGCGACGTCAAAAATTCCGGCCTGATCGAAGTTCCCTTTGGCATCACGCTTCGCGAAGTCATCTTCGAAGTCGGCGGCGGCATCAAAGACAATAAAGGCTTCAAAGCCATTCAGACCGGCGGTCCGATGGGCGGTTGTCTCTCTGCCGATTACCTCGATCTGCCTGTTGACTACGAACAGCTTGCCAAAGCGGGTTCCATCATGGGATCGGGTGGTTTGGTAGTTCTTGACGATGAAACCTGCATGGTTGACATCGCCCGCTACTTCATGGACTTCATCCAGGACGAATCCTGCGGCAAATGCACCCCCTGCCGCATCGGGACCCGCCGGATGATGGACATCCTCAATCGCATCTGCGAGGGCAAAGGACAGGAAGGCGATATCGAACGCCTTGAGGAACTCAGCTCCTGGATTAAGACCACCAGCCTGTGCGGCCTTGGACAGGGCGCTCCGAACCCAATAGAAACCACCCTGCGCCTGTTCCGCGATGAGTACGAAGCGCACATCAAAGAAAAGCGCTGTCCGGCGAAAGTATGTAAGGGGTTGATCACGTACGATATCGTGAAAGACGCCTGCACCGGCTGCACAGTCTGCGCTCGAAACTGCCCGGTCAACGCCATCACAGGCGAACGCCGCCAACCACATCTGATCGATCCGGATATCTGCGTGCGGTGTGGAATTTGTATGCAAGTCTGCAACTTCAACGCGATCGAGATCAACTGATCTACCAGCCCGGCAGGGAAGCTCCTGCCGGGTGTTTTTTTCTCTATTGGCCTGTCAATCTACCCTATTAGGCTTGGAGGAGGATCATGACCATCGAACCGATCAATGGCACCCAAATTGCCGAATCAGTCCAGACTGTGGTTCAAAAACACGGCGCAGTCTCTGAAGAACTGATCCCCATCTTGAATGATGTGAACCGGCAGCTCGGATACTTACCGTCGCAGGCAATTGAAGAAGTTGCCAGGTTGTTGCATGTTTCCAAAAGCCAGGTATTTTCAGTGGCGACTTTTTACCAGATGCTCTCCACCACTGAAACAGGCCGCCATATCATCCTGTTTTGCGAAAGCGCTCCTTGCCATGTAGTCGGAGGACGAGAGGTTTGGCGCCGACTGCGTGAAGAGCTTGCGCTGGAACCGGGCCAAACCAGCGCGGATAAACGCTGGACACTTGCCACGGTCAGCTGCCTGGGGGTTTGTGGCGTAGGTCCGGTTATCGTCATCGACGAAGACATTTACGGCAACGTAACGCCGGATATGGTTCCTGATATCTTGAGCCGGTACAACTAAGGAGAATGCCATGAAAATTTATCGCTCGCTCGTACTGGTTTCCAGCGACCCGCAAAGCATGCTCCATGGCGCTCAGGATATTTTCCAACGGTTTCAAGATGAAATTAAAGCCTATGGCCTGGAGAATGAAGTCTCAGTTTCCATGATCGCCGACA
>JACRAG010000035.1 GCA_016213455.1 Anaerolineae bacterium
GACGCCGGATCCCTGCCGTTGGGCGCCACGCTGGCGGTGGTGGCGTTGATGACCGGTCAGTGGCTGCTGCTGCCGTTGATCGCCGTCATTCCCGTCAGCGAAGCCATCAGCGTCATCATTCAAATCAGCTATTTCAAACTGACCAAGGGAAAACGTTTCTTCAAGATGGCTCCCCTGCACCACCACTTTGAACTGTTGGGCTGGTCTGAAACCCAGGTGGTGCAGCGATTCTGGTTGGTCAGCCTGTTATTCGCACTGCTCAGTATTGCGATTGCATTGATGTAAAACGATGAAAAACAACTGGTCCGGCAAACGCGTACTCGTCATTGGGGCAGCCCGTCAGGGTCTGGCCCTGGTACGCTACCTGGCGCGTCGGGATGCGCAAGTGACGCTGAACGACCAGAACCCCGCGGAACGCCTGGTGAACACCGCGCAAGCCTTGAACGGTCTGCCGGTGCGCACCGTTTTTGGCGCTCACCCATTGGAATTACTGGAAGGCTGCGACCTGGTGTGTGTTTCGGGCGGCGTGCCGCTGGAGCTGCCGATTCTGTTGGAAGCGCAAAAGCGCGGCATTCCACTCACCAATGACTCGCAAATTTTCATGGAAGAAGTGCCCTGCCCGGTGATCGCCATCACCGGTTCAGCTGGAAAGACCACCACCACCACCCTGGTTGGTCGGATCGCTGCGGCAGGCGTCAAAGCGCCCCGGCGCGCCTGGGTGGGCGGCAACATTGGCACACCCCTGATTGACCAGGTGGACAATATTCACGTTGAAGATGTTGTCATTCTTGAGCTGTCCAGCTTCCAGCTCGAGCTGATGACCCGCTCCCCGCACATTGGCGCGGTATTGAACATCACCCCCAACCACCTGGACCGCCACGGCACCATGCAAGCCTACACCGCCGCCAAAGCGCGCATCCTGGATTTCCAGAGCGAAGCAGACATTGCCGTGCTTGGGCGCGACGACCCAGGCTCATGGGACCTGCGCAGCCGGGTGAAAGGCAGCCTGGTCACTTTCGGAAGCCAGCGCCCTGCCGGCGGCCTGGCAGGCACCTTCAGCGAAGGCAACCGGTTCTGGTTCAGCGATGGCGTAAGCCAACAACCACTATTTGAAGAAAGCGTCGTCGGTCTGCGCGGCGATCATAATCGCCTAAATGCGCTGGCGGCCTGCGCCATTGGACTGGCGGCCGGTTTCAGCGTTGACGATTTGCGCGCCGGGGTAGAAAGCTTTGCGGGTGTCCCCCACCGCCTGGAACTGGTGCGCGAATTAAACGGCGCACGCTGGTACAACGACTCCATCGCCACTGCTCCGGAGCGCTCCATGGCTGCCGTGCGCTCCTTCACTGAACCGATCGTGCTCATGCTGGGTGGGCGCGATAAAAACCTGCCCTGGGAAAACCTGGCAGCCCTCATCCACGATCGCGTGGAGCATGTCGTCTTGTTTGGTGAAGCAGCCGGATTGATTGCCCAGGCGATTGGGCCAATCATCGCCGGTCGCAAACCCCAAACCTTGCAAGTATGCGGTCCAATGGCGGACGCAGTGCAGGCAGCCGCCCAGGTTGCCCGCCCCGGCAGCGTGGTGTTGTTCTCTCCAGGCGGCACCAGTTATGACGAATTTAAAGATTTTGAGGAACGAGGGGAGCACTTTCGACAATGGGTGAAAACACTTTCGTGAACAACCATACTGTTATCAACCGTTCGGTGAAAGCCAGCCCGTTGCGCTCTGTGCGTCAGGGCCTGGATCTGATCCTGGTCAGCGTCGTCGTGGCGCTCACCCTGTTTGGTCTGCTGATGGTGTACTCAGCCGGCTTGATGTTCGCTGACACCTCCGACTACTTCCTGCTGCGCCAGCTGCTCTGGGCTGCCATCGGGATCGTCTCTGCCGGGATCATGACCTTCGTCCCCTATCATATCTTCCCACGCGTCACCGTCATGCTCATGGTCGGCACTTTGATTTTGCTGGTCATCGTTTTCATCCTCGGCACCGCCACACTTGGCTCGGTACGCTCCATCTTTGGCGGATCGGTGCGTCCTTCCGAGCTGGCGAAACTGGTGCTGATCATTTATGTTTCTGTCTGGCTCAACGCCAAACGCGATGTGTTGAATGATATTTTCCTGGGTCTCATCCCGCTGGGCTTCATTCTGGGTTTGAACACCATCCTGATCCTCATTCAACCTGACCTCTCAGCGGCCCTGACTGTTCTGATTATCGGCGGATTGCTCTTCTTCCTGGGTGGCGCAGACCTTCGCCAGATCGTGCTGCTGCTGGTTGTTGCCGTGATCGTGGGCTGGATCGGGATCAACGTTTACTCCACTGCGCGCATCCGCGTGGAAGACTACCTGGCAGGGTTGCAGAACCCTCTCGAAGCCTCCTACCACGTGCGCCGCTCGCTGGAAGCCATCATCAACGGCGGTTTCTTTGGGGTTGGCATCGGACACAGTTCCACCAAGTTCACCGGACTGCCGGTGGCGCACACCGACTCCATCTTCTCGATTGTGGCCGAAGAAACCGGCCTGCTGGGTGTCGGTGCGTTGATCCTGGCTTACGTCGCCATCCTCTGGCGCGGCATGTTGATCGCGAAGAATGCCCCCGATCAACTGGGCCGCTTGCTGGCAGCCGGAATCACCATCTGGATCACATTCGAGGCTTTCCTGAATATGGCCGTCATGGTCAATCTACTTCCCCAGGCCGGTAACGCCCTGCCGTTCATCAGCTACGGCGGTTCCAGCCTGTTGATCACCCTGATCAGTGTGGGCATTCTGCTCAACATTGGCCGGACCAGTGAACAGAAAAAACAACAAGGAGAGAACACCTTTGCTTCGGTTGTTGATTTGCGCTGGAGGGACGGGCGGGGGCGTGTATCCCGCACTGTCCGTCCTTCGGGCTCTTGATCGCGACGCTGCCGTGATGTGGGTAGGTGGTCAAGGCGGCATGGAGGCAGACCTGGTGAAACGCGCCGGGGTGCCTTATGCAGCCATACCTGCTGCCGGCGTGCATGGCGTGGGCATTACGGCCCTGCCCGGCAATATTGTCCGTCTTGCGCAGGGCACCCTCGCATCACGCCGCATCCTGCGAGAGTTCCAGCCCAATGCGCTGCTTTTTACTGGCGGGTATGTGGCTGTACCGATGGCTGTCGCCGCCGGACGCAGCGTCCCCAGCCTGTTGTATGTGCCCGACATTGAACCGGGCCTGGCTCTGAAAACCCTGGCTCGCTTTGCCTCATCTATCGCCCTCACTGCGGAACCCTCCAGGGCTTTCTTCCAGGGCAGCCAGGCGCGCCTGGAAACCACCGGTTACCCCCTGCGCCCCGAATTGGCCGGCTGGGATCGCGCACGCGGCTGCACCGAGTTGAACCTCGACCCGAACCGGCCTATCTTGTTGGTCACCGGCGGCAGCAAAGGCGCACGCACCATCAACCGCACCATCCTCGCGGCCCTGCCCGAACTGCTCAACCTGACCCAGGTGGTGCACTTGAGCGGTCAGCTCGATTGGCC
>JACRAG010000336.1 GCA_016213455.1 Anaerolineae bacterium
CATCGCCAACGCCAGTCGGGTCAAGGATCTGCCTGGGTTCCACGGCAGGCACTTCGATGCAGCGTCCATCGGCATAGATCGCTGCACCCTTGGCGCCCAGCGTCACCACCAGGAAGCCCACATTCGCGATGATCTCTGCCGCGCTCATACCAGTGTGTTTCTGCAGCAGCTCAAACTCATATTCATTCACAAAAAGACTGTGCGCGCCCTTAACACCGCGCTCCAGGTCTTCGTGGGGTGAACGCACCACCTGCTGACCGGGGTCGTACAGGTAGGGGATGCCCAATTCATGACATTCGATGACATGCTTATTCATCGCCGCCGGGTCGTTGGGCGAGATAACCACCAGTTCGGGCTTCACCGTCAATTCCCGCAGGGATAGGTTTGCCGCTTTTCCCATCGCGCCGGAATAGAAGCTGGAAATCTGATTGTTGGCTTTGTCGGTATTGGCAAAAAAGGAAGCCGTGTACATATCAGGAATGACATGTGTTTCACAGGTGTCCACGCCCTTGCTTTCCAGCCAGGCGCGGTAATCCTCAAAATCAACCCCCACGGTCGCCATCAACACCGGGCGATCACCCAACAACGCCATGGTGTAGGCAATATTGGGAGCTGTGCCGCCGCGTTGGCGCACCATCGAATCGACCAAAAAGGACAGGCTGATCGTATCCAACCGGTCCGGGATGATGTGATCCTTGAAGTATCCCGGGAATGACATCAGATAATCGTATGCAACAGAACCAGTGATGATGACAGACACAGAAAAACCCTTTCTCAATCCTTGCCCAACAGACTGGCAAGGTTACGAACAAATGGTGGGTGAACCACACCCAGCTCAGTCACCAACGCGGTGATCAGATGGTTTGGCGTTACATCAAAAGCCGGATTACGCGCTGTTGCCCCTTCGGGGGTTACGCGCTCACCGTGGACAGTGATACCCAGAACTTCTTCCGCGTCACGTTCTTCAATCGGGATGGCATCGCCTGATTTCAACGACCGATCAATCGTACTGGCAGGCATGACCGCGATGACTGGAACCTGGTTGGCGTGCGCAGCCAAAGCTAGCATGTAGGTGCCAATTTTGTTGGCTACATCGCCGTTGGCAGCCACCCGATCCGCGCCAAACATCACGCGCTGCACCTGCCCGGAGCGCAGAAAGTAGCCCGCCGCATTGTCGCTGATGATATCAAAAGGGATGCCATATTGAGTCAATTCCCAGGCTGTCAGGCGGGCACCTTGCAGGCGTGGACGGGTTTCATCGACCAGCACATGCACACGTTTACCTTGTTGCCAGGCTTCACGGATGCACCCCAAGGCTGTACCCCAATCCACTGCTGCCAATGCGCCGGTGTTGCAGTGATGGATGATGGTGTCGCCATCCTGGATCAGCGCCGCGCCGTTGACAGCCATGCTTCGATTGGTGACAATATCTTCTTCCGCCATTTGCAGCGCTTCTGTGAGCAGCCGCTCGCGGAGTTCATCGCAGCCGCCGACCGGCTGGTCGCTGACCCGTTTCATCCGGTCAAGCGCCCAAAACAGATTCACGGCAGTGGGACGCGAAGCCCGTAAGACAGCGTCAGCCTGCGCCAGATCCGCCCGGAGCAGTTCAATCGTGCGGGCAGAAGAACGGTCGGCAGCAAGGGCGATGCCAAAAGCCGCCGTCACCCCGATCGCCGGCGCGCCGCGCACCACCATATCGCGAATAGCTTCACTTAAGCGGGTATAATCCCAGAAAGAGACAGTCTCTAACCGTCCTGGAAGGCAGCGTTGATCGATTAATTGTACTTCACGTCGGGAAGCATCCCAGCCAACCGTGCGCATGAACTGCCCTACCTCCTCTCAATATTCCGGAGGGATTTGCAACCTGGGCTGCATACCCGGTTCGCTGACGGTGAGAGGAAAGCCGCAACGACAAATTGGGGCAAAAGACGGTCAAGTTTAACATGGGATGGCAGGTTTGTCAAAAGGTTGACTGCACAACCTGATCATATCGTTCCCTCAAAAACCTGCCTCTATTGACACACCTGGGAACCTTGGGTATAAGCCATAGTATGAAGCAACGCATCCTGATCCTCGTGGTCGTGCTTGCCGTTACCGCGGCGGCCTGTGTCTCACCGGTCAATCTCTCGTTTCTGGCGACTCAAACACCTACGCCAAGCGCCACCTTCACACCCGCTCCAACCTTCACACCGACTCCTACACCGACGCCCGAACCGACGCCCCTGCCCGCTGCCAGACTGAACTTGGGTGAAAATGCCCTCCTCCTGGGCGATTATGAGACGGCTCGCAAACAATTCCAACAAATCTCGGCCGAGGCTCAGGATGATGAAACCCGGGCTGCCGCAGAATTTGGCATCGGCAGAGCCTTGTACCTGTTACGGAATTACCCCACCGCCATCACGCAGCTCGAAACGGCATTGGGCAATTACCCCGAAAGTTCACACGCTTCCGAAGCCTGGTTCATCCTGGCTGAAGCCTACAATGTTCAACAACAATACCTGAAGGCCGCCAATGCCTATGCGCAGTATCTGGCGCTCAGACCCGGCCTTCTGGAAGGATACGTTCAACAGTGGCGCGGTGACGCTCTGGTCAATGGTGGGGCTTACCTCGAAGCCGTCAATTCCTACCAATCCGCCATCGACAATCTTCCCTCCGGCGACCCGGTCTGGCTGCAAATCAAACAAGCCCAGGCTTATGCGCTGGCGCAAGACTATTCGGCTGCCACCACCCTTTACTTGAGCACCTTTCAGTCCACCACCAACGACCTGGCAAAAGCCCAGATCAACCTGCTGCTCGGACAGATTTACCTTTACCTGGAAGAAAACGAACAGGCTTACGCCCGCTTTGGCGACTCGGTCATCAATTACCCCTCCTCCTATGACACCTATACCGGCCTGGTGGTATTGGTACAGGCCGGTGTGCCAGTCAATGAACTCAACCGCGGCATGGTAAATTACTATGCCGGGCAATATGGCCTGTGTGTGGAAGCCTTGACGCGTTACATCAACAACGAACAACTCAGCGATGCGACCGCATATTACTTCCGGGCATTGTGCCGGCGAGAATCGCGCCTTTATGATGATGCGCTGGCCGATTTTGACATCATCATAAATCAATATACCGGCGATGCCTACTGGTTGAAGGCCTACGAGCAAAAAGCATTCACCTACTGGGCCTATATGGATCAGTTTGATGCAGGCGCAGAGACATTGCTGGCGTACGTGGACCTGCTGCCAGACGCTGCCGGAGCACCGGACGAACTGTATGAAGCAGGCCGCATCTTTGAACGCGGCAACAACCTCACCCGCGCAGCCGAAACCTGGGAATCCATGATTGAGCGCTTCCCATCCGCTGAAGCTTCCTATTCGGGTTTGTATATGGCGGGCATCACCCGGTATCGCTTGCAGGATTATCCGGCCTCCCGCACCATTTTCCAACGCGCACTGGTGCTGGCCCCTGAACCAGGTGACCAGGCTGCCTCATACCTGTGGATTGGAAAAACCCATGCCGCCGAGGGAAATCTTGACCTGGCCCAGGCTTCCTGGCAGCAGGCGGTTCAGCGCGATCCCACCGGGTATTACAGCGAGCGCGCCGCCGAATTGCTCATTGGCCGCGAACCCTTTACCATGCTCCATCCGCTGGATCTCGGATACGACCTGAACACCGAACGGCCTGACGCTGAAGTCTGGCTTCGCCAGCGTTTTTCCATTCCGCCCGAAACCAACCTCAACGACTTAAGTGAAATTTCGTCGTTGGATGCATTCCAACGCGCAGAAGAACTTTATCACATCGGGGAATACATGCTGGCGCGTGACGAATATGAGAAGGTCCGCCAGCAGTATTTGACCGATCCCGTGCAAACCTTCCGGTTGATGAACCACCTGCTCACTCGAAATATGTACCGCCAGGCCATTCTGAGCAGCCGTCAGATCCTGGATCTGGCCAACCTGGATGATGCCGGCACGCTGAGTGCGCCGATCTATTTCAATCACATCCGTTTTGGCGTATATTTCCACGATGTCATCCTGGAAACAGCCGGCAAAGAA
>JACRAG010000337.1 GCA_016213455.1 Anaerolineae bacterium
AATCGGTGGAAACCATTGAGCGCGACACCGATCGCGACAACTTCCTGAGCGCGGAGGATGCCGTGAAATACGGACTGGTGGATCAGGTGCTGGAAAAACGAGTTTAAAAAGAATGATTGGTTTGCCGATAAACTGGTGGAAGGTTCGCGTCTGGCATCACTGGATGAGCGCCTGGCAGCGTTGGCGCGGCGCTACCCCGATGAAAGCGAAATCATCACCCGAACCGGGCCTGCGTTGAAAGTCTTGCAGGAAGAAATCTGCTCGGCTGCTCAAATCGAGCCAGATGCGTTGGTGCCACGCTTGCGCGAAGCGTTCACACGCTGAGGACGCTGATCAACGACAATCTCTCTCGTCTCTGGAGAAAAACAAAAAGGCAAACCTGGATTGGTTCGCCTTTTTGTTTTAAAGAAGATACGACCGGTCTACTGGTTGAAGTAGTTGTAAACCGCTTCGGAGAGGTTCTTCACCATCAGGTTTGCTGGATCCCACAAGAGTTGATTGTCATCATGCAGGTAAATGGCGATCACATAGTTGCCTGCTGGAGAATAGACGATGCCGGTATCTGAAATGGCGTGCATCAGGTTGTCGGCTTCAATCGTCCATCCGTGCTTGTGAGCCACCTGGACCGTCTCCGGCACACCGGCTTCCAGCAGAGCACCGTTTTTGTTTTTGGATAAATAAGCGATCATCTGGCGGCACTCGTTTTGGGTCAAAAGCCCCGGAAAGACTGCTGCAAAGGTGCCGTCGCCAAATTCCGCACAATAATAGATGTCTTCCAATAACATGCCGATCTCAGCCGGCGTGGTCTGGTTGTAGCGGTCGGGGTCCAGATTGATATCCTCGCGCTGGTTCGCCGGCGTTTTGAACACCTGCATCAGCGGCGCTCCGGGATAGAAGTACCCGGCGAGGAATGTATTCTCCAGTCCCAAAGAGAACATATCATCGGTCACCATCAAAGGACCGGTGGTTTGATCCAGCACATTTTCCATCAATTTATCCGCCGGACCATTCTCTGAATACTCAATCATCAGTTGAATTTGCTCTGCAACAGAATCGGCCAGCGGTTCTGGTTCGTGGATAAACACTGAGGCCATAATCGGGATTTTCATCGTGCTTGCGGCAGTGAAAGCAATCCCGGGGCGGACCACCTGGCCTTGATCCAACGCAAATTGAATCTCCTGCCCGCCTTGCAGATCTTTCACATACATCTCAACGGTGCCGTCGAAGCCGGTCATCAGGATGTTTTGTTCAAGCAGGATCTTTAAGTTCTCAATGGATGGGCGGGGAGGGCTGACACGATTGATGGTCAGGTTCACCGTGCGCGCGGAAGGAGAGCGGAAGGCATCCGAGATGAGCACCACCGCCCGATCAATATCCAAAACGCTGCCAGGCAGTCCCTGTTGAAAACTGGTGCTTCCAGGCACCGGAATGGCAGCTGTGGGCGGCGCATCATAGCGGGGGGCAACTTCGTCCCGCAAAAAAGTACGCAAGCGTTCTTCAGACAGGGTGGAAATCAACGGGACAGGTTCAGGCGTGGGCACGCGGTTCCATAAGTAATCCCAGAAACCCGCCCAAAATGGCCGGCTGACCCGCGCAAGGTCGGCAGCAGAAATCATCGCCTCGAGATTCAGGCTGAAACCAACCAGCGAGGGTTTGATCTGGATCACCGCATCCCGGTAGCGGACTTCCACAGGAACGCCCGTATAGGCCTGCAGCAGCCGTTCAGCCGCCTGCTGACCGTCCATCCCTCCCACCGGAATGGACGCAATCACCATGCCTGGCGGGAAGTTGGAACGAATCCGGCTGTACCGCACCAGCTGCATCGCTGTCAAAATGACAGCGACAAAGATGAGCAAAGCGGCAACCCAGCGCAGGGGTAAGAATAAACTTCGGTTGCGCATAACGCGATTTTACTATGGAACATCCCCAGGCACCGATCAAGTGAGAAAAATCTTAAGATCAAGAGGCGTGATTCTTGCTACTTCATAATAAAATAGCTTGTGGTAACTTGCTTGAAAACCTGAAGTAAAGTATAGTGACCCATAGTCCAATGGGATGAAACCCATTAAAGATCGTCTAAAACCAGAATCACTGGAGTATAAAGAAACGCCCCATGCTCGCTGAGACTTCCTCAAATTCATGGTTAGATCGTCCTCTCATCAAAGACAACGCCAGCTTCAAAGTTGAAACGCTGATCATCATCCTCATCCTCGCGCTGACCATCTTCTCGCGTTTCGCGATGCTGGGCGAACGGGTGATGAGTCATGATGAAGTCAATCATGTGTGGCCTTCCTATGATTATTTCAAGGGCAAAGGCTATGCGCACAACCCGGTGACCCACGGACCCTTCCAATTCCACATCGTCGCCCTTTCCTATTTCCTCTTCGGCGATAACGATTTCACCTCCCGTATCCCGGCAGCCTTGTTCAGCTCTGCCGCGGTCGCGTTTGTGCTGTTTGGCTACCGGCGTTACCTGGGGCGCAACGGCGCGTTAATTGCCGCGGTGCTTTTCTTGATATCTCCCTACATGCTCTTTTATGGGCGTTATACCCGCAACGAAGGATTCATCGAGCTCTATTTGGTGTTGATGTTGTATGCCGTACTGCGCCACCTGGATCGGGGCGACCATTTCTCGCTTTACCTGCTGACCGGCACGATTGTGATGCATTTCTGCACCAAAGAGACCTCGTATATTTACATGGCGGCGCTGCTCATCTTCCTCATGCTGATCTTCCTAAAAGAACTCCAGCGAGCTGAGCGCACCCATCCGCGTTCCTTCCGGCGATTTGTCTTGTTGATTGGCGGGGCCATGCTGCTGGTGTTCCTGGCAATCGGCCTGGGCGTGGTAAACGCCAAGCCCGAAGCCGCAGCCGATGCGGCTGCCGCGACAACTGCGGTGGCTGCCGGCGGATTGACCAGCGGTACGCGCATCGCCATTGAGCTGGTAGCCGTGGTGGGCGCGCTGGCGTTGGCAGGCACCGCCTTTTACTTCATGATCCGCGAGCTGGGCTGGCAGGAACTGCGCCGCATGCGCACCTTCAACCTGCTGATGATCACCGGCACCTTTGTTTTGCCGCAGCTTGCCGCCTTCCCGGTAAAAATTCTGGGCGGCGATCCGTTGGATTACAACAGTTCCGTTGGTCTGATCAGCAACGCCGCCTCCTTGCTGGTGCTGTTGGGCGCTTCAATCGCCATTGGCCTGTTATGGAATCCACGCCTGTGGTTGAAGAATGCCTTTCTGTTCTACACCATCTTTATCTTCCTCTACACCTCGATGTTCACCAATGGCGATGGCTTCTTCAGCGGCATTTTTGGATCGCTGGGTTACTGGCTGAGCCAGCAGGGTGAACAACGCGGCACCCAGCCGTTGTATTACTATGCGCTGGTTCAGATACCGGTGTACGAATACCTGGCATTGTTGGGCTCCTTCCTGGCCCTTTATTTCGGCCTGCGCTACGATCGCTTTTCTCATCTGCCTGGCCTCAACCCGGCGGCCCCGCAGGGTGATTCCCTGATCGATGCAGAAGAAACCGATGAATCCAAACCGGACCAACCGGAGGCAGCTTTTAACCTCGACGCCTTTTACACCAAAGCCCAACCGCTGCCGGTGCTCAGCCTGCTGCTCTTCTGGTCTGTGATCAGCCTGATCGCCTATTCGCTGGCTGGCGAGCGCATGCCCTGGTTGACCGTGCACATCGCCATGCCCATGCTGCTGGCAGCCGGTTGGGGATTGGGTTTCCTGGTGGACACCACCCATTGGCGCAGCCTGGCCAACCGCAGCGGGGTGATCGCCTTACTCCTGCTGCCGGTCTTCTTCACCGCCCTCACCACAGGATTGGGCAGCCTTCTGGGGGCCAACCCGCCCTTTGCCGGCAACACACTGGACCAATTGCGCGCCACCAGCCGCTTTGTCTTCGCCGCCCTGGGGACTCTCGGCGCGGGCGCGGGCATCTTATACCTGCTGCGCGGCTGGCAGGCCAATCAGCTCGTCCGGTTGGGCACGTTGACCGTTTTTGCCATCCTGGCTGTACTCACCGCGCGCACTGCTTACCGGGCTTCTTACATCAATTACGACCACGCCACGGAGTTCCTGGTTTATGCTCACGCAGCGCGCGGCCCCAAGGATATTCTCGCCCAGGTTGAAGAGATCTCCCAACGCACCGGCGAAGGTAAAACCATCAGCGTGGCCTACTCCGGCGACGGCATGTACCCCTACCAGTGGTATTTCCGCGACTACACCAATACGCGTTTCTTTGGCAACACCCCCACCCGTGACCTGCGCGATGTGCCCATCATCCTGGCGGGTGACGACGTGTATGGCAAAATGGAGCCAATCGTCGGGGAGAATTTCATCGAATACAACTACATGCGCCTGTGGTGGCCCATGGAGGATTACAAGAACCTCACCTGGGAGCGCATTCGTACGGCCTTCGGCGATGCAAAATATCGCCAGGCCCTGTGGGATATCTGGTTGAATCGCGACTACAAGCTGTATGCCAGTTTGACCAACTCACCCAATTTGACCCTGGAAAACTGGCAGCCCAGCAACCGCATTCGCATGTTTGTGCGTAAAGACCTGGTATCGAAAATTTGGAATTACGGCGTTCAAGCCAGTGTCGTGAGCGAACCGCAGGTGGACCCCTACGAAGCCAATATGTCCATGATCCTGCCCGACCGCCCCGCTTTTGGCATCACCGGTAGTGAGCCGGGCCAGTTCTCCGCGCCGCGCGGCATCGCGATTGGTCCGGACAACACCCTTTACGTGGCAGACTCGCGCAATCACCGCATTCAGCGCTTCTCGCCTGCCGGCGAGCTGCTGAACCAGTGGGGCTCCTTCGCTGACGCGGCGACCGGGGACGCCCCTGGCGGCACCTTCAACGAGCCCTGGGATGTGGCTGTCGCGCCGGACGGCACCGTGTTCGTTTCCGATACCTGGAATCACCGCATTCAGGTCTTCAACGCCGAAGGTGAGTTCTTGCGCTCCTGGGGCAAGTTCGGTCAGGCCGAAACCCCGGATGCCTTCTGGGGACCGCGGGGCTTGGCGATCGACTCGCGCGGGCGGATTTACATCGCAGACACGGGCAATAAACGCATCGCCATCTTCGCGCCCGACGGCACATTCATCGCTCAATTCGGATCGGCTGGTCTGGATCAAGGCCAGTTTGATGAGCCCACCGGCGTCGCGGTTGGCCCAGACGATGTCGTGTACGTAGCCGACACCTGGAACCAGCGCGTTCAGGTCTTCGTGGGCGACACCGACGGGTTGTTCTTCACCCCGGTTCGCGAATGGCCCATCGAAG
>JACRAG010000338.1 GCA_016213455.1 Anaerolineae bacterium
CATGCTCGCCGCAGATTCAATCATTTCGGCGGCGGTTTGATAATCCCCCTGTTGTACATAAAAATCCGCTTTTGCATAGCGTTGATACGCACGAATTGAATAGAAGGACAGGCAGGATATGACCAGCCAGGCGGCAGCCGGCAGCCAGGTTGCCGCGCGGAGGGGCTGTCTGGTTGGCGACACCGGTTCTTGAGCGACGATTTGTGCCAGCAGCGCCGCCAGCAGGATGCTGACCAGGGGTGTCCATTGCGGGGACTCGAAGATACTGTGCAAAGCGAGACTTGAAAATGCGGCGATATTTCCGATCATCATCAAGCGGTTGCCCGTTGGCGTTTTACACCAGATACGAGCCAATAGCCGAACTGATAAGAAGATGATGGCGAGGAAGGAAGCTGCCCCCAGCAGCCCGGTTTCCCCCAATGCGTCAAAATAAACATTGTGAGAGTGGCCTAAATAAGAGCCAGGCGGAATAGAAAAATGCTTGAGAAATTCAAACGCATACATCCCCGGCCCGCCGCCGGTGAGCGGATCCTCCAGGAACATGCCGACAGCCACCTTCCAGATATACCAGCGGGGGTCGCCCTGCGCGTGGGTCGGGTGCTGTGTTTGCCGGTAAAGCAGAAAGCCGCCAACTGCGGCAAGCAGCAAGATGACGGCAACCCCACCAGCCAGCAGCCAGCGACGCCTGCGCAGCCCTGCCCAGGCATGTTGTACCAGCGCGCGATGGTCAAGGGCGGTGAGCAGGAAGAACATGCTGATCGCTGCGGCAGTTCCCATCCACCCGCCGCGCGAAGATGTGAAGAACAGCAGGATGAAGCATGCTGAAATATAGATACCCAGGACAATGCGCAGCCCCCAGGCGCGGGTTTTTATCAGGCGCGCCAGGGCCAATGGCCAGAGCAAGTTCAGGTAAAGCGCCAGAACATTGGGATGTCCTATTCCTCCATTGATGCGGATGGTTGTCGGGGGAATGGGATCAGCCCATCCACCGATGGCAAACCAGCGTGCATACCAGGAGAAAAGCTCATTGAAGCCGGAATAAAGAAACCAAACGCTTGCGATCAATGTGATCCAGATCCAGGTCTCCAACGATTTCCCGGTTTGCTGCAGATCCGCCATCAAGAAAAAGATCAACACGCAAACCAGCTGGTAAACCCAGTGCTCCAGGCTCACTCTCGGATCGATCGAAAAGATGCTGGCGATCAGGCCGGCTGCCACCCAGGCCAGCAGGGGCCAATCCAACGCGGTGACAGGGAAGGGGCGTTTGGCGCGCCAGCGCCAGAGAATCCAGGCGAGCCCACCGGTGATGACCAGCCCAATATTGATGACCTGCCTCTGGTAAAACACCAGCCCGGCGAAAGTCCCGCCTGACATCGTCAGATACGCCCCCAAGAACAGTAAAAGGGTGCGGGTGAGGGCGCGCTGAATGGAAACGGTGGCCTGTGGGTGGGTGGTCATGAAGGCTTCTCGCGAATTTGGAGTCTTCCTTCATTCTAATGGAAGACTGAGCAAACACACCTTGCTTTCGGTTATCGATTTTTCAAAATACGAAGCGGTCAACCCGCTTATAATAGGTTCTATGAAACAACTGCTGCAAAATATGCGCGATGGAAAGGCCGTGGTGGCGGAAGTACCCGCTCCGGCGGTGCGCCGCGGCTGCGCACTGGTGCAAACGGCGGCTTCGCTGGTTTCGGCGGGGACCGAACGGATGGTGGTGGAGTTTGCGGAGAAAAGCCTGTTGGGCAAGGCTCGCTCGCGCCCTGACCTGGTGCGTCAGATACTGGATAAAGCCCGCCGGGAGGGGCTGCTGCCCACCCTGCAGGCAGCGTTCAACCGGCTGGACCAGCCCATGGCATTGGGCTATGCCTCCGCGGGCACGGTGATCGCGGTGGGCGAGGGGCTGCGCGGTTTTCAACCCGGCGACCGGGTGGCTTGCGCGGGCGGTGGGTTTGCGGTGCATGCAGAAGTTGCCATTGTGCCGCAGAACCTGCTGGCGAAACTGCCCGACACGGTGGATTTTGAGCAGGCGGCATTCACCACCCTGGCTGCCATCGCGCTGCACGGCTTCCGGCTGGCACAGCCGCAGGTCGGTGAACGCGTGGCGGTGATCGGTCTGGGCTTGCTGGGGCTGCTTTCGGTGGGGCTGGCGCGCGCGGCGGGCTGCAGCGTGTTTGGCGTGGACCTTTCACCGCAGCGTGTGGCATTGGCGCGCCAATTGGGCGCCGAAGCGGTGCTGCGCGCGGACGCCGAGGCAGCCGGGGCGGGTTTCACCCGCGGGCGTGGCTTTGATACGGTGCTGATCTGTGCCGATGCGCGCTCCAACGACCCGATTGAGCTGGCTGGCGCATTGGCGCGTGACCGTGGTCATGTGATTGCGGTGGGTGCGGTGGGGCTGAACATTCCGCGCAAAGTTTATTACGAGAAGGAAATTCAATTCCTGGTCTCGCGTTCCTACGGCCCGGGGCGTTATGACCCCGCGTATGAAGAGCGCGGACAGGATTATCCTCTGGGTTTTGTTCGCTGGACGGAGGGACGCAACCTGGAGGCCGTGGTGGATTTGTTGGAGTCGGGACGTCTGGATGTGCGTCCATTGATCACCCATCGCTTCCCCATCGAACGCGGCGCGGAGGCCTATGAGCTGATCACCGGCAAGCGCAATGAACCCTTCCTGGGGGTGCTGCTGACCTACCCGCAGGATTTGAACGCGCAGCCGCAGCAACGCATCGCGTTGACCCCACGCGCACCTCAACCGCTGACCGGTCAACCGGTTTTGGGCGTGCTGGGCGCCGGCAATTACGCCACAGCCATGTTCCTGCCGGCGGTCAAAAAGACCGGCGGCGTGGCGCTGGCGGGGGTGGTTTCGGCGGGTGGGTTGAGCGCACGTCATGCCGCGCAAAAATTCGGTTTCAACTTCGCTTCATCCGACGAGGCAGAGATTCTGGATAATCCGGACGTCAATCTGGTGGCGCTGCTGACCCGCCACAACCAGCACGCGCGCCAATCGCTGCGCGCGCTGCGCAACGGCAAACATGTCTATTGCGAGAAGCCATTGGCGATCAACGAGGCGGAATTGTCTGAGCTGACGGCTGCGCTGCAGGATCCGCAGCTGCCGCTGCTGACCGTAGGGTTCAACCGGCGCTTTGCACCGCTGGCCCAAACGTTGAAATCTACGCTGGTTGGCCGCACGGAACCGCTGGCAGCGCATTACCGCGTGAACGCCGGCTATCTGCCGCTGACCCATTGGACGCAGGACCCGGCGGTGGGCGGCGGGCGCATCATTGGTGAAGGCTGCCACTTCATTGACTTCCTGGTCTTTTTGGTCGGGCAGCTGCCCGTGCGCGTGGAGGCGCAAGCCCTGCCGGACGGCGGGCGCTACCGCCAGGACAATGTGCAGATCACCCTGACCTTCCCGGACGGGTCTTTGGGCACGTTGACTTACCTCTCCAACGGCGACAAGAGCGTGGCAAAAGAGCGCATGGAGGTCTTTTGTGGCGGTAC
>JACRAG010000333.1 GCA_016213455.1 Anaerolineae bacterium
AACGGAATTGACATTCCGACGCTGAGCAACATGGAAGGCCTCACCTCCACCGGTCAATGCCGCCTGTGCATGGTGGAAATTGGCCCGAACAACCGCATGGTGCCCTCCTGCGTGGCTTTACCCGACGAAGGCATGGAAGTCGCCACGCAGAGCGAGCGGTTGGCCAAATACCGCAAGATGATCATCGAACTGATCTTCTCAGAACGCAATCACATCTGCGCGGTGTGCGTCTCCAACGGTCACTGCGAACTGCAATCCATGTCGCAAAAATTGGGCGTCACGCATGTGCGCTACAGCTACCTGCACCCGCGCTTCATGCTGGATGGTTCACATCCCAAGTATGAAGTCGACCACAACCGCTGCATTTTATGTGGTCGCTGCGTGCGCGTTTGCGATGAGATTGAAGGCGCGCATACCCGCGACCTGCGCAACCGCGGCATCAGCACCCTGGTGATTACCGATTACGACACCCCCTGGGGCGAATCCACCAGCTGCACCGGCTGCGGCAAGTGCGTGCACGTTTGCCCCACCGGCGCCCTGGCTGAAAAAGGAAAATCGGTGGCAGAGATGGCCAAACGCCGTCACTTCCTGCCCTACCTGGTCATGCGGCGTCAAGGAGCGAAGCGATGAGCAACAAACTAAAACTGGCAACCATCTGGTTGGACGGCTGCTCCGGCTGCCATATGTCCTTCCTGGACATCGACGAGCGCCTGCTGGCCCTGGCGGAAAAAGTGGATGTGGTTTTCAGCCCGCTGGTGGACTGCAAGGAATTCCCCGAAGATGTGGATATCACCCTGGTCGAAGGCGCGCTGGGCACCGAAGAAGACCTGCACAAGATCAAGAAGATCCGCGCCCGCACCAAAATACTCATCGCCTTTGGCGACTGCGCCGTGACTGCCAACATCCCCTCGATGCGCAACCCGTTCGGCGTAGAAGAAACGCTCAAGACGGTGTACCTCGACAAAGAGGCCATCAACCAGCAGATCCCCGGCGAACCCCTGCCGCCCCTGCTGCCCCGCGCGCTGCCCCTGCACAACTACGTCAAAGTTGACCTGTTCCTGCCGGGCTGCCCGCCTTCAGCCCAGACGATTTTCACCGTGCTCAACGACCTGATCGAAGGGCGCACGCCCGATATCAGCGCGTTGACCCGCTTCGGAGCCTAGGAGACGACCATGCCTGAAAAAATTGTGATCGAACAGGTAACCCGCATCGAAGGACACGCCAAAGTCAGTATTTTTTTGAATGATGACGGCGGCGTTCAGGATGCCCAGGTGCACGTCACCCAGGTGCGCGGTTTCGAAAAATTCGTCGAGGGCCGTCCCTTCTATGAAATGCCCTCCCTCACCGCACGTACCTGCGGCATTTGCCCGGTCAGCCACCTGATCGCCGCCTCCAAGGCCTGCGACCAGATCCTCTCCGTACGCATTCCGACCACCGCGGTGGCGCTGCGCCGCATCCTCAACCTGGCGCAGATCATCCAATCGCACGCGCTGAACTTCTTCTACCTCTCCTCGCCCGACCTGCTGCTGGGCATGGACGCCGACCCCGCCAAACGCAACCTGTTCGGCCTGGCCGAGAAACACCCCCAGATTGTGCGCGACGGCGTGCGCCTGCGCCAGTTCGGTCAGCAGATCATCGAGCGCCTGGCCAACAAACGCATTCACCCGGCCTGGGTCATCCCTGGCGGTGTGGCCTCTCCGCTCGACCCGGATGTGCGCAACCAGATCCTCAGCGAAATCCCCGAGGTCAAGGCCATCATCCTGCGCACGCTGGACTGGTACAAGAAGAGCCTGAGCAACTACCAGGAATATGTGCGCACCTTCGCCAACTTCCCCAGCCTGTTCCTGGGTCTGGTGACCAAGGAAGGCCGCCTGGAGCACTACCACGGCAGTCTGCGCGTGGTCACCGCCCGCGGGAGCATCCTCACCGACCAGATCCCGGTGGAAGATTACGCCACCTATATCGGCGAAGCGGTGGAACCCTGGAGCTACCTCAAGTCACCCTACTACAAACCGCTGGGTTATGCCGACGGCATGTACCGCGTTGGCCCGCTGGCGCGCCTCAACATCGCCAACGAATGCGGCACCCCGCAGGCTGACCAGGAGCTGGCAGAGTTCCACTGCCTGGATAAAGGCGCGGTGCTCTCCTCCTTCCACTACCACTATGCCCGCCTGATCGAGATCCTCTACGGCATCGAACGCATTGAGCAGCTGCTCAACGAGCCGGACATCCTCTCCACCAATGTGCGCGCCCACGCCGAGGTCAACAACCTGGAAGGCATCGGCGTCAGTGAAGCCCCGCGCGGCACACTCATTCACCACTACAAGGTGAACGAAGACGGCCTGGTGCAGTCCGCCAACCTGATCATCGCCTCCGGCAACAACAACCTGGCTATGAACCGCGGTGTGCTGCAGGCTGCCCGCTATTATGTGCGCGCCGACAAACTGACCGAAGGCATGCTCAACCGCGTCGAAGCCGTCATCCGCGCTTTCGACCCCTGCCTGGCTTGCTCGACCCATGCCCTGGGTGAGATGCCCCTCGCCATCGAACTGGTCTCGTCCGAAGGGAAAATCCTGGACAATCTGGTCCGCGGATAGCACCATCAACCGGCGGCGCGGGCAGCTTGCCGCGCCGCCGGTTTCCTTATTTCACAGGGTTCGTATGAAAACGCTGGTGATCGGGTTTGGAAATACACTCCGCCAGGATGATGGTTTCGGCGTTTATGTCGCCGAAGCACTGGCGCAGCAGCCGCTCCCGCCGGGGGTGGATATCCACACCTGCCAGCAGCTCACCCCAGAACTGGCAATCACCCTCTCGCAATACGACCGCGCGGCATTCATCGACATCAGCGCGCCGGGCGAACTGGCCCCCGGCAGCCTGATCGAAGCAGACCTGCTTCCGCAGGTCACCTCAGCTTCCGCCGTCACGCATCACTTCAATCCCGCCACACTGCTGCTCCTGGCAGGCACGCTCTACGGGCATGCGCCCCAGGCGCGCGTGTTCAGCGCGGCTGCCGGGGAGTTCAACCTGGCAGAGGGGCTGACCCCGCCGCTGCAATCCGCCCTGCCGCTGCTCACGGCGTGCGTGCTCGCGTGGATTCAACCATCCTGAACGATTATAGGTTTAATTTATATCGCAGTTTGGTGATGAAATAGCCCGGATCGCTGACCAGGTAACGCAGCGCATTGCGCAGGTTATCCAGTTTGCTGGTGTGAGGCGCCAGTTCAGCCATCACTTTTGCCCGGTAGGCTTTCAATTCCTCAGCCGTATAGAGCGGGTTGTGAATCTGGTAATCTACCGTGCGGCAGCGCCGGTAATCAAATTCCTCAGGCATCAATCCCTGCTCCATGCACTGGCGGAACAGGCGCGTGCCCGGATAGGGTGACGCCAGCGAAAGCCAAACCCCCTTGGCGCCCATTTTTCGCAGCTTGTGCGCATACGCCACGGTCTGTTCAATATCTTCCCAGGTCTCGCCGGGAAATCCAATCACAAAGAACAGGTTGATATCCAGGTTGACTTCATGCGCCAGCTGTACTGCACGGGTGCAGTCTTCCAGGCGCATGTGTTTGCCGATGATATGATCCAGCGTCTGCTGGCTGCCGCTCTCCGGAGCGATCATAAAATCCTGAAAGCCGGCTTTTTTCATTAACTGCAGCAGTTCGCGATCCACGGTGTCGGCACGAATGCCGTTGCGCGCATACAGGCGCAGCCCGTACCGGCGCGCGGCGATCTGGCGGAACAGCTCCTTGGCCCAGGCCGGATCGCCAGTCATATTGTCATCTTCAAAGTAGATGTCCTGGATGCGGTCGCGTTTGACGCGCAGGTCAATTTCATCCAGCACATTCTGGATGCTTCGGCGGCGGATGCGCCGCCCCATGACAATGTGAATGGAGCAGAAGTTGCAGGCGTTGTTGCAGCCGCGTGTGGCGACCATGATGATCCAACGCCGCCCGCCGTTCCAGATTTTATCGAGCGGCAGTAAATCGAGCGCCGGCAGCGGCAGGGCATCTAAATCTTCGATGTAGCCTGGTTTACCCAGCGTAATTTCACCAGGGCGCACGATCCCCAGCATACCCTCCGGCGACTGCCCCTGTTCCAGCGCATCAATCAACGCCGGGAAGGTCAGCTCACCCTCACCCATCACCAGCCAGTCGAAAACCTCCGCATCCATGACCTGCGTGGCAGCCGTGACATGGTTTCCGCCAGCCACAAGCAGCACACCCGGCAGGCGCTGCTTGATCAGGCGCCCCAGGCGCTGGCCCATGTAATGCTGACAGGAAAAAGGAATGGTGAGACCGATCAGGTCAGGTTGAAAATCCGCGATGCGCTCCACAATCTGCTCGTCGGTCAGGCCGTATTCTTCCCAACCGTCGTCCACCACCGGGCGGCGTTGATGCACCGACTCAGCGAAGCTGTCCAACACACCGACTGTCCGTCCATGCTCGCGCAACACAGCGCCCAGGTAAGCCAAACCCAGGTGGAAAGAATGCCCGTCTGCGAGATAATCATCGCCAGGTTCCACAATCGCCGGCAGTGAAACCAGAAATACGCGCTGCACAGACCGGCCTGACCGAGCCCCCCGCTGGTCAATTGGGTTCATCGTAGCCTTTCTATCCACCTAAACAAACCAGTGGATTGAGATCGCCTCCTGGTCGTTCATAATGACGTTGACACT
>JACRAG010000341.1 GCA_016213455.1 Anaerolineae bacterium
CATGGACGTGATCAAGACCGCCGACTGGCTGATCGACCTGGGGCCGGAGGGCGGCGAGCGCGGCGGGCAGATCATCGCGCAGGGCACCCCCGAGCAGGTGGCGCGCATTCCCACCAGCTACACCGGGCAGTTCCTGGCCGAAATTCTGACCGCCGAAGCACAGGCAGTATAATGAATGTCCAATCCATCACGAGGAAGGCTTTGATAGCATGAGCGCAAACCTGTTGATCCGCCAGCTGCGCTTTGCGCGCAGCGAAATGCTGCGCTGCATCGAGGGCGTCAGCGAAGAAGACGCCGTGAAACGCGTCGAACCGATGAACTGCATCAGCTGGACGTTGGGCCACCTGGCGAACCAGGAGCAGTACCTTTGGCTGTTTATCGCGCAGGGCAAAGCCCTCTACCCCGGGCTGTACAAGCTGGTCGGATATGGTGCACCCGCCAGCCAGCCGCCGCTGGCAGAAATGCGCGCCGTGTGGCAGGCGGTCACCGCCGCCGCGGACGCCTACCTGGACACGCTCACTGACGAACGCCTGCTGGAGTTCATGGTGTACAAAGACAAGCCCATGGGCGAGAACACCGGCACGCTGCTGCAGCGCAACATCTTCCACTACTGGTTCCACACCGGCAACATCTACGCCGCGCGCGAGCTGCTGGGTCACACCAACCTGCCCGAATACGTGGGCGACATGACCAGCGTGGCGTATCGAAAGGATTAGCACAAACCGGTTGAGCAGATATACATCGCTCAACCGGTTTTATTAGTTCCAAGTACAATTCAAACATGACCACCCCATCCCCCATGACTCCCCGCCAGCGCGTGCAGACCGCGCTGCGACACCAGCAGCCCGACCTGGTCCCTTTTTCCTGGGGACTCTACCCCACCCCGGAAATGGTCCTGGAAATGGAGCGCTTCTTCGCGGCGCGCGGTGAAAGTTGGGCGCCATTCGCGGATGCGGTGGACGACTCGGTGAAATTCAGCCTGCGCTACGCCGGGCCGCCCCTGCCGCCGCAGACCGACGTATGGGGCATCGTGCGCCGCCCGGTCTCCTACGGCGCAGGCAGCTACGACGAATTTGCCCATCACCCGCTGGCCGGGGTGACCAGCGTGGAGGAAATCGAAGCCTATCCCTGGCCGGATGCGCACGCCCACAACTATGACACGCTGCGCACCGAATGCCTTGCCCAGGACCCGCACGGGCTGAAAGCGGGCAAATTGTGGATCGACATCTGCGGCAACCCGCTGGAGATTTATACCTGGATGACCGGGCTGGAAGAGACCCTCACCAACCTGGCCCTGCGCCCCACGGTGGTGCAGGCTGCGCTGGAGCGCATCTGCGCCGTCTTTGAAACCAGGCTGGCGCAGGCGGCACCGCTGTTGGCTGACCGGGTGGACATTTGCTACTTCGCCGACGACCTGGGCGGTCAGACCCGCCCGTTGATCTCACCGCGCATGTACCGCGCGTTGATCCAGCCATTCCACCGACGGCTGATCGAGCATGCCCGAACGGTCCTGCCGCATGCCGCGATGATGTTCCACACCGACGGCGCGGTGTTTGACCTGCTGCCTGACCTGATCGACGCAGGTGTGACCGTGCTGGAAGCCGTGCAGGTGGACGCCGCCGGGATGGAACCCGAACGCCTGAAAAGCGCCTTTGGCGACCGGCTGGCCTTTCATGGCGGGATCAGCGTGCAGGCGCTGCTGCCGCGGGAGGATGCCGGCGGCGTGGAGCGCGAATGCCGGCGGCTGGCGCAGGTGTTCGGCGCGGGCGGGGGATACATCGCCGCGCCCACCCACTGCATCCAGGTGGGCACCCCGCCTGAAAATGTGCTCGCCATGTTGCGAGGGCTTGGCCGCCAGACGCCGTGAAAGGCGCTTCGACCGGGTGAGAACAGCCTGCCCCTACAACGGTAGAGGGTATGCGCAGACAAAAAAACAAACCCGGAACAGAGCTTTCTCAAAGTCAACCCCGCCCCAAGACTGTGGGGGTGAAAACGGCAAAAATCCCCCTTCACCGTTGACGGGGAAGGGGGCAAGGGGGATGGGGCAGAACGTTTAGACCCTGGCCCCGCAATCGTTGCTACTCTCTAACCTGCATCTTCGCCGTCACTGGCGCTTGCGTACCACAAACACCACAATCCCCACCAGCAGCAGCGCGCCCGCACCCAGCATGCCCATCCACATCGGGTCGCCGCTGCCCCCAAAGATGGGCTGCGGCGTGGGGGTCAGGGTCGGCGCTTGAGTGGGCGTGACGGTGGGCGTGGCGGTCGGCGTCACCGGGGTGACCGTGGGTGTGGCGGTGGGCGGCGCCGGCGTGGGCGTGATGGTGGCGGGCGGCGTCACCTGCAGCAGCAGTTTTTGTTCCGGCTGCAGAATGGACGCGCTGCTCAACGCGTTCCAGGCCATCAGATCGGTCACACTCACCTGGTACAGCCCGGCGATCCACGAAAGCGACTCGCCGCTCTTGACCGCGTGGTAGTATTTGCCGTCCGCGGCGGGGGTGAGCATTTCGATCGGGGTCAACGGGCGGGGCGTGGCGGTGGGGGTCACATTGCCCGGGTTCATCAACAGCTTCTGCCCGATCTGCAAAGGCCAGTCGGCCTGCAAGCCGTTTAACGCCAGAATGCGATCGATCTCCACCGCATAAGCCTGCGAAATGGTGCTTAATGTCTGGTAGGACTGCACCTCGTGGATCACCTTGCCGTCCTGGTCCGGCGTGGCGACCTGAATCATGCCCACCGGGGTGGGCGTGGCATAGCCTTCGGTGCCGGCGCTGGGGATGAACAACTTCTGACCGATTTGCAGCTTGGAGTCTTTGCTGAGGTTGTTCCAGGTCTCAATGTCTTTGATGGTGATCTTGTAGGCAATCGCGATGGACCAGAAGGACTGCCCGGATTCGACAATATGGAAGATCTTGCCGTCCGCGTCCGGGGTGGCGATCTTCACCGGCACGATCAAGCCGCCGCCGGTCACGCCGCCGGTATTCCCACCCGTCGAGCCGCCGGTCGAACCGCCGGTGGAGGTGTAGGTGCCACACGATTTGTCGGAGGTGTAGGCCGCCTGCAGCACGTAGTAATACATGCCGTTGGAGGCCTGCGCAATACCCGCGCCCACGTTGCAGTAATAGGGTTTGACCGCCGGCAGCATGTGCGACTCGTCCGACCAGGCGATCATGATCTCGTCCAGAGAAAGGTTGCCGTAAGCAAAGTTCTCGGTGGCCCACACCGTGGAGCCGCCGCCGTACCCGGCAGCCTGGATGCGCCCGCGCACATCGCCAATGTGCCACGAGCTCTGGTTGGCAGCCATGATCTCCGCGGTGCCCTGCGCCACGGCGTTGATGATCGGGTCTTCGATCAATGCCGGCAGCCCGTATGACATGCGCAGCGTGTTCATCGCCACGATCAGGTCATAAGCCGTCACTTCGGCAGCCAGCTGCGCCGGCTCGCCTTCGACCTGCGGGCGGGCAGCCTGCGCATCACGGGCTGGTTGAAACAGGCCCGCCAGCAAAACAAGGATCAAAAAGCTTTGGAGGATTTTGATTTTCTGCACAATGCCATTATAAACGCGGAATCGGGCAAAAAATCAAGGGCTGGGGGTGAGAAAGGCCTAATTTTCCTCAAA
>JACRAG010000340.1 GCA_016213455.1 Anaerolineae bacterium
CACGGGTACACGACGTGCGTGCCGCCATTCGCTGGGTGCGCGCGAACGCCAAACAATTCCTGTTAGACTCTACGAAAATTGTGGCCTGGGGTGGCTCAGCCGGTGGATATCTTTCGCTCATGGCGGGTGTTGGCGCAGGCATCCCTGAATTGACGGATGTATCGCTTGGCAACCCTGACCAACCAGACCACGTCCAGGCGGTGGTATCCTGGTTCCCGCCCACCGATTTTCAAAAAATGGATGAGCAGCTGGATGAATCGGGCTTTCCGCCCCCGGCTGAGTTTGCTCACAGCGGCGAGAATTCCCCCGAGTCTCTGATTCTGGGGAAGAAGATTACCGAGATTCCTGACCGGGTGCAGGCCGCGAACCCTGAAACCTACATTCGCCCAGGCCTTCCGCCATTTTTCATCCAGCACGGAAAAATGGATGATACTGTCCCATATCAGCAGTCGCTCAATTTTGCCATGAAGTTGGCTGCAATTGCCCCGGAGAATGTCACGTACGAAATCCTGCCGAATGCCCGTCACGCGGACCCGGCTTTTGAAACGCCACAAAACATCCATAAGGTGATGGACTTTATCGTCCGAGCGCTTTACTCCTGACGGGGCAGCCCGAATACAGCCTGACGCTTCCAGATTGACTTTAACCCCAAACCAGTCTCCCCATTTAGCCTGAGGGGGCAGGCACGCTTCCCCTGGTGATGGGGCGTCTTGGCGTTGAAAGTAAGCCTGAAAAGGTGGATTAACATTTTACGTTACAGGAATAGAGCCTATGGTGCGAAATCAAAGCATTGCCAGCTCCGAAATAAACAAACATGCTTGGGTGATCCTGGTTGTGGTCTATTTTGCAGGTGTGGTGGCCCCCTTCAACCAGTTTAAAGTCCCCCCCATCATGCCACTTCTGATGGCAGGCTTTCACCTGGACCTTACTCAGGCGGGCGTGTTGATGTCGATGATGGCCGCGATTGGTTTGATTCTTGCGATACCGGCCAGTATTGTATTACGACGTCTCGGTCCAAAAAAAACCATCATGGTCGCACTTGGTTTTTTGGCCAGCGGCTCACTTTTTGGCGCTCTCGCAGCAAATTTTGCATGGCTGTTGGGCAGCCGTATTTTGGAAGGGGTAGGACTGGGTTTAATCGGGGTGGCTGCACCCGCTACGATCTCGATGTGGTTTCCACCGGAGAAACGCGGCACACCGATGGGTATTTGGGCAACCTGGGTGCCAGTGGGTACAGTGGTGGTTTATAACCTGGCCCCTGCACTCAGTTCATCTTTAAACTGGCAGGCGGTCTGGTGGGTCGGGAATGGCTTCGCACTCATTATGATGATCCTGGCGGGTCTATTGATTACCCAACCTCCAGATTTGGCGGCGAACGAGCTTCAAGGTCAACCATCAACGAATCTAAGAAAGACGCTTTCTAACCGCAACATCTGGTTCCTGGCCTTATCATTCACCTGCATGAATCTGGTGATGGTTTCCATCAATACCTACTACCCGACATTTTTAAAAGAATATCGAGGATTCACGCTTGGACAGGCTGCCTCGATTGCGAGTATTATGACTTTTCTCAAGTTGGTCTCATCACCTTCTGCTGGATGGCTGTCGGACCGTCTCGGATCCCGGCGGATGCTTTTCTCCATACCATTTTTGTTAATTGCAATCCTGCTCCTATTTCCCTTCAAAGTAACAGGCTGGTGGATCCTATTGGTTATGTCGATGATTGGGCTGTTCATGGGCGTGATCCCGGCAGCAACATTTGCGGCTGCGCCTGACATTATGGAGAACCCACAGTTCGCCGGGCTAGGGATGGCCGTGGTATTGATTGGGCAGAATGTCGGCCAGTTGATCGGACCCATCCTTTTTGGCCGGCTTGTGCAAAACATAGGATGGTCAACGGCCGGGTATATGATCATCCCTGTTTGCATTCTTGGATTTGCGAGCGGCTGGATGGTGAAAGTCCGGTAAGAAAGAGAAATCTGGAACCCAGATGAAGAACCTCTCAAAAACCTGTAAAAATCTTCCAGAAAAATTTGAAAATTTCTTCATAGTGGATTGGGATAATGAGAATAGCAAATCAAAAAAACAAATGAAAACGGTTTGATTAGGAGATTGATCAAATGAAACAAAAGATGTTTTCCATCATCTTAGCGATAATACTTGTACTTTCCATGGTTTCCGCCTGCGCCCCGGCTGCTACCTCGGTTTCGCCGACCGCGCAGCCTACCACAGCCGTCATGAACACTTCCTCAGACACAACGGCATCTTCCAATCCCAGTTCTTCCACCGGGCTAACCTTCAATAACACCGCATGGAAGTATGATTCCACAAACGATGTATACCACCAAATCGGTGTGGTGTACTGTGCCACCCCGGAAACGACAGATTACGAGTCGCTGGGTGTTTACGTCCCTGGCGCCTAAATGACCGCCAAAGACAACGGCGATGGAACGTATACCGCCACGATTAATGACGCTGGCAGCATCACGGCTTCACTGCGAAGACCGCCCCGATGGTCATCCGGGTTGAAACGGGCGGTTATTCGGCTCACAAGGCCCCGACTTCCTACAGTTACGACAATATTTATAGCTACATCAAAGCCGGTTTTATCTACATTGATGCGGGAATGCGCGGCAAGCAAAATGGCTACGATGCCAGCGGTAAATTGATCTACAGCGGTGGCACACCCTGGAGTGTTACCGACTTGAAAGCGGCCGTGCGTTACGTGCGCTACAACAAGGAATTGTTTCCTGGCAATTCCGACAGCATCTTCGTATTCGGGATGAGCGGCGGTGGCGCCCAGAGCGTCGTCATGGGCGCTGCGGGGGATAGCAAGCTGTATACCCCTTATCTCCAGTCCATTGGGGCCGCTATGGTCGATGCCAACGGACAGGCAATCAGCGATGCGATCGCTGGCGTGATGGCCTGGTGCCCGATCACGAGCCTGGACTACGCCGATCAGGCGTACGAGTGGAACATGGGACAATTCGCCACCACAATCCCGCGCCGTGGAGCACCGGCAGGTTGTTCCAGCTTGCCAAACTCGCTCAAAATGGCATTTTCTTTCTCTTTGCGCCAACAAAACGGCATGCGCGCGTGCAGCAGGTGGAGCTGTTCTGGCTCAACCAGCCCGGCTGCCTGCACCGCACGGAATACCGCCTGCGCGCGGTCCACGGTGTTGCAAATGATCGCCACACAGCCCCCAGCAGCAAGGGCGTGTCGCAAGGGTTCCAGCCAGGCGGCTGGCGGGTATGCTACCCGTTTCAGCTGCACCGTGCGGTCGGGGTAATCGCCCAGCGACACGGTTTTTACGCGCTTGCCGGCGTTGATGCTGAGCCTGGGATAGGCGGCATCAATGGAGTCCACTTCCACATCTGGCTGGAAGGCTTGCAGCAGTTCGCGCCGGGTTTGGTCCGGCAAGGTGGCCGAAAGCAAAATTACTGATGAGCCTATCGCACGCAGCCAGGCGAGCAATTGCGTAAAAATGGTCAGCATATACATGTCATAAGCGTGCACCTCATCGAAAATGATCACCTTGCGATGGAGTCCAAAGAGGCGCAA
>JACRAG010000344.1 GCA_016213455.1 Anaerolineae bacterium
CCAAAAGCTCCGCCAATGGCCGGGTAGATCACCCGGATTTTATCCATCGGCAAACCCAATGAATGGGCAATTTGCTCTTGATCTTCATGCGCCCACTGTCCCGCAACATGGACCGTGATCCGCCCCTGGTCATCGACATAAGCGATGCCGGCTTCCGGCTGTAGATAGGCATGCTCTTGCGCCGGGGTTTCATACGTGCTGCGCACGATATATTTCGCCTTTTCAAGCGCTTTATCCACATCGCCATTTCGAATCCGATAATGGCAGAAGGTATTACTATCGCGATCAGGATGCAATAATGTTGCTTCTTCATGCATCGCCGCGTCGATTGAAGACACGACAGGCAAATCCTCGTAATCCACAACCACGGCATGTCTTGCCCGTTCGGCAATCTCTTCTGTTTCGGCGACAATCAATGCCACCTGATCGCCAACAAACCGCACCCGGTCCGTGAAGGGCTTGCTGGATCCCGGTCCGCACAACACAGGCTGATCAGGGACAATCAACCCATATTCGTTGTTGGGAACATCTTTGGCAGTAAAAATCGCGATAACACCCGGCATCGCCTCGGCTTCCCGAGCGTCAATCCGTTTGACGATGGCATGGGGACGATTGGCAAAAAGAATCTTCATAAAGACTTGATGGTCCAGGTTAATATCTCCTGGATATCGAGTCTCTCCGGTGACTTTTCCAACAACATCGACACGTTGAACAGACCGTCCAACAACGGGCATGGATATCCTCCGAATCACTTTGTCATCAATGCGGTGTTATCGGGCGCGTTTCCGCACCTTTGCCTTGATCGGCGGTACATCATAAGGACCATATCGAGGTGGTGCAAAAAGACTATTGATGACAAAGGTGAAGAGATTGAAAATGGCAAAGAACAGTAATGCAAGGGATACGGTCAGGATGATTTTTAAATACAACCACGGGTCGCCATTATAAAGAAAATCACCCGGTCCGGCTGCCAGGTCTACCGGCATGGGAAACCAACCCTTCGCTTGATTTTGGGTTATCAACAGAATCGTGGTCGCATAAGCCATGATCGGAATGATGATCATCATGGCAAACCCAACCCCACGCCAGATTGGGTGGATTTTCCGGCGCGACTCGCGTTCGTCTCGCGTCGGTTCGCGTTGATAAGAACCATATTTAGGCATTATTCACCTCCCATCAATGCTGCCTTTTCCACGGCTTGGACAATCTTATAGTAACCCGTGCACCGGCACAAATTACCGGCAAAAGCCTGCTTAATTTGGAATTCGTCCGGATTGGGAATTTCCTGCAATAATTTTACACCGGCGACGATAAATCCCGGTGTGCAGTATCCGCACTGAACTGCGCCTTCGCTGATGAACCCTTTTTGAATGGGGTGCAATTCCTGCCCGGACGATACTCCCTCCACAGTCACAATTGTGGCTCCGTGGGCTCTTGGCGCAGGCACCAGGCATGCCATCACCGCCGATCCATTCATGATTACCGTACAGGCGCCGCATTCCCCTTCTGCGCATCCTTCTTTCGTGCCAATCAACAGGCCTTCATCGCGCAGTAACCGCAGCAGATTTTTATGATGACCACTGGTGAAAATCATCTTGCGACCATTGATGGTCGCCTCGATGGGCTGGTCACCTGCTATGAAGTGTGCAGATTGGTTCTCTGAAGCAGATTCTGGGGTTCGCAGCAGGACCGGATGCTCTGGCAATCCAGCATTTTCTTTGCCGTCTCGAATGGCAGTCAATCCGCGTTTGCAGATCACCCTCGCCATAGTTTTCCGATAAGCCGCGCTGGCGCGCACATCGCTGATTGGGCGCGTTTCTGAAGCAGCCAGACGTGATGCCTCGCCGATTACTTCTTCAGTGAGCCTTTTTCCGATCAAGAATTGTTCGGTTTGTAAGACATGGACGATGGTCGGTGCCACAGCGCCATAGGTCACACTGGCATGAGTGATAGTCTGGTCGACATCAAAGTCCAGAACCATGGCGATATTGACAACCGAGATTGCCTGTGCCTTGCGCAGGGCGTATTTGATGAATGCACTTTTTTGACGGCTCGTCAGAGCTGGAAATATGATCTCCAGCATGATTTCGTTTTCCATCATCACCGTGCGGCGGACTCCATGGTAGAAATCCTGCAATGCCACCAGGCGTTCACCCTGCGCAGAGAGCAGGCGAACTGCAGCGTTCAAAGCCACCAGGGGAGTAATAGTATCGTTGGCTGGAGAAGCTGTGATCAGGTTTCCCGCAATCGTACCGCGATTGCGAATTTGAGGTGATCCAACCTCCCATGCTGCGCGTGCCAATAAGGGTGCATATTGTCGAATGATCTCCGACGCCACCACATCATTATGTGTTGTCAGCGCGCCAATATGGATATTCCCCTGATCGTCTTTCCATATATTGCGCATTTGTGCCAGATTGGTGATGTCGACCAGCGTGGAAATCCCTTTTCGCACGCCCCGTTCCATTTCCAGCATCAAATCTGTGGCGCCTGCCACTATCCGCGCAGCGCTTTTTTCGCGGTCAAGAACCTCGACCGCCTCATCAAGACTTCCCGCGATAATGTAATTAGCCCACATAATGTTCCTTATCAGCCTTGATAACGCATGGTCTGTCCATCGGTTTGATTTCGCAGCATCATAATTTCTGCCATGATGCTCACGGCAATCTCCTCCGGAGTCTCGGCGCCCAACTCTAAACCGATTGGCGAATAGATCCGGTTCAACTCTTCCGCCGTGAAGTTTAGTTCCTCGAGAGCTTTCCGGGTCGCCAGCCAGCGTCGTTTTGATCCAATCACACCGATGTAAGCCGCCTTGGATTGGATTAATCCGGGCAGCCCTGGCACATCAACCGGCGATCCACGAGTTGTCAGCACAATATAAGTCTGACCTGTGATCTCAAGTTTATTTGGCAAGTCTTTCAACGGTACCGGATAAAACTCGTCCGCATCAGGATTGGCTTCCGGTGTACAGAATTCAGGCCTGTCATCAGAAACAGCGACACGGTAACCAAGCCACTTCGCCAGGTGTGCCACCGCTTTGCCAACATGACCACCACCCACAATTAATAAGACCGGTTTTCCCATCATAGGTTCAACGTAGATCTCCACCGTGCCGCCACAAACACCGGGATCTCCCGATTTGGGGTCCACCAATGAATACTCCAGCATGCGCGGATTTCCATCCACCAGCGCAGAAAGCGCTTCGCGGATGACTCGGCTCTCCATTTCGCCGCCGCCAACCGTACCCACAAAAGTCCCATCAGGAAAAACCAGCATTTTGCTGCCTGACCGGCGCGGGGTTGACCCGCGACTGGCTATGATGGAACATAAGACGCCCGATTTTCCACTTTTTTCCAGCTCAGCCAATTCCTGATAAATCGTCATACCCAGCTCCTGACCATTAAACCTCGCGCAATGCCCGCCAGACTCGTTCAGGCGTCACCGGATTCACCCGAACATCTGCACCGCACGCATCGAGGACAGCGTTACCAACCGCAGGCGCAACCCCATCCATGGGGATCTCAGCAACCGCTTTGACCCCAAACGGGTGAGATGGCTCAAAAGTTTCAACAAACAGCGTTACCAATTCCGGCATTTCATCCGCACGGAAGATATGGTAATCCACCAGGTCCGTCTCCCGCGCCCGGCCAGATTCATCATAAACCATTTCTTCACAAACCGCGTAACCCAATGCCTGGGTCATTCCGCCCTCAATCTGACCTGATGCGGTGAGTGGATTGACAATCACGCCTGAATCGACCGCCATGACCAGCTTCTCGACTTTCACCTGCCCGGTCTCGACATTTACAATCACTTCGGCGAACTGGGCAGCGAAAGGCGGGGGAGACACAGGTGAGAAGTAGGATGCGACCGCCATGATCTGTTCCTGATTGGAATGATGCAGGGCATTTCGCGCAATCTCAGCCAGGCTGACGGCGGATCCATCTGGCGCAAATGCTTTCTGCTCAGCCAGGCGAATATCAGCAGCTGACCAATGAGTCTTGTTTTGACCGTTGAGCATCACCGCAGCTCGCTCCCGGATACGTCCAGCCACTTTTTGGGCAGCCTGGGTAACGGCTGCGCCAGAAATATATGTCGTACTGGAAGCGTATGCGCCTTTATCGAACGGCGTGAAATCCGTGTCCGAAGAATACACCAGCATATCATCGATCGGCACGCCCAGAACCTCGGCAGCCATTTGTGCCAGCACTGTGTCCGATCCGGTGCCGAGGTCGGTTGCGCCCACCAACAAATTGAAACTGCCATCGTCATTCATTTTGATGCTGGCGCCGCCCATATCGAGATAGGGGATTGCCGTCCCTTGCATCACAGTCGCGAGACCAATTCCACGGCGCAATTCCGGACGTCCGGGCACTTCATGCCAGGCTGGATTGGCAAATTTGTCATCCCACCCGATTGCCGCCTTACCTTGCTGAATGCATTGTTCCAGGCCGACAGTGTGGATTGTCTCGGGTCGAGGCTCCCGACCTTCACTCCTGGCTGTACTGAAGGG
>JACRAG010000345.1 GCA_016213455.1 Anaerolineae bacterium
ATAGACGGCGTGGCCAAATCCTTCCTGGTTTTCCTGAACGATGAAGGACACATGCTGCCCCATTTGCAGCAGCCGGCGCGAATACTCCTGGAAATGGATCGGGAGTTTGTTGAAGTTTTCGATCGAGATCTGATTGGTGAAGAAGGAGCGGAAATCATTCAAATCATCACGCTGAACGATGATGTAGATCTCCTCGATACCGGCGTCCAGGGCTTCCTCGACGATCAACAGGATGGCGGGTTTGGCGATGCCATCGCGGTCGATCACCGGGAAGAGCTCCTTCTTGGTGGCTTTCGTGGCGGGGAACAGGCGCGTACCAAAACCCGCCGCGGGGATGACCGCTTTGCGCACCTTCGGGCCGGATTTCAACGTCAGCTTCATTGCCGGCAAATTCAGTTGCTGCTCCAAAATATCCATCACCGCTGCCTGGTCGGCTTCAGATTTGCACAGGAATTGAGCTGTACCATCGCCCTGGGAACCGACACCTTTGGCGCCGTAGATGTGCTGGCGCAGCGGTTCGTAATTTAATACTTTGTGCAGCACAGGTGCAGTCAATTCCTCCGGGCAGACCGGAGTCGCATAACGGTCGAAATGGTCCTGAGCTTCTTCCAGTAATCGCCCCAGAGAAGGCGCGTCAGAGCGCTGCAGCGCGTCGATGGCGCGGTGGACCACATCTTTGTTGATTGGACCGAGCAGCTGCTGTACATTGCGTTCGGCCTCGTTTTCCGCAAAGGGATAACAGCGGTTGAGCCGGTTGAGGATTTCCATGGTGTCCTTCTGCGAGAGCAGATCCACCAGGACAAAATGCATGTCATTTGCCACGCGTAGTTCGTGGGTATCCAGCCGGTCACCGTCGAAGGTCATCAACACCGGGCGGTTGCCGTAGGCACAACCTTGATCCATCCGCCCACAACGGGAGGGCGTGGTGATTTCGCCCATGTAGGCCAGTTCCATTTCACCGCGGATGGTCAACTTGAGGTCATAGATGCGATTGAAAGCGCGGGCAGTCAAGACGCTGATGGCAGCTGAAGAAGAAAGCCCTTTTTTGATGGGCAGGTCTGTTTTGTAATTGTGAATCACCAGGCCGCGCACATGATAATTGGTCAAGACCTGGTAAGCAACGCCTGCCACATAGCTCCAGAAACCGCCGCGTTGGGCTTCCTCGAGCAATGCCTGGGGCTCCATGGGGATTTCATATGGCCCGACCAGCTTTCCATCAGGAGTGGTGGATGAGAGCACCAGTTTATTGGGATGGGGTTCCACTTCGGCGTAAATGCCCTGATTGGTTCCACAAATGATGGCGTACCCTTTTTCAATATCTGCATTGATACGGCGATAACCACCAGCCCAATCGGAATGTTCGCCTAGTAGGCAAATTCGGCCGGGGACGAAGATCTTCATAATTTCTCCTCGAAAGGATCAGGATGTGCGAGCACTGTCCATAATTGTAGTTTTTTCCAGGCCTGACGTCAAATCACCTTGCCGGTCTCAGGCAGGGCTATTCGCAAAGTCTTTAAATAGCCCTTTATCCACCCCCGCGGTTTCGCCGCCGCCCCCTCATGAAAGCTAATCGTTACCCATATCTTTGGATCAATATTTGAAAAAAAACTGGCATTGTTGCACGCTAACACCCTCCATCTCTTGCCCTTCCTCCCCACTGGGGAGGAAGGGTTAAAGATTAAAGCCCATTTTGAGCGGCAAATGCCGCTCAAAATGGGCAAAAAATTTTTCCCCCGCCCTCGCACCCCTTCGGGTGGCCGAAGCGGCAGGGCGGAAAGGGGGTGGGTGAAAGAAATGAGGCTGCTGTGAAGCCTGTTTCAGAGACAAGAATGGGTTCGGGCCGATTTGTGGGTAACGATTAGCTCATGAAAGAGGGCAAAAGAACATCCCCCAAGATTGCCAACCTACTTTGAGAACAGCCGTGCCGGTCCCTAGGCGGGGATGCTGTATAATTCAACCATCGCAGTGGTATGAAAACTTTCATTGTGCAACTCGAAGCTCACGATGATGTCATCTCGGCGCGGGATAAAATGTCCTGGAGCAAGGCGCCGCGGATTCTGGTTGTCTGGCCACATAAAGGCCGGGTGCTGGAACGTGGGGTGGATCTCCTGGTTTTGCAGCGCCAGGCACAAAGCCTGGGGGCGCAGATGGGCATTGTCGCATCGGATGAAGAAATTCGCAGTAAAGCCCAGGCGCTGGGCCTGCCGGTGTTCACTTCGGCTGTACAGGCGCAGCGGTCGAGCTGGCGCCGACCGCGTGGAAAACGTCGCCTGGGTTGGAGAAGGCCGGAGAGCACCCATAACCCCGGTGCATTGCGGGAACAGCGTAATGCATTAAAAATTGAGACTCCAGAACGGACCTGGGTGCGCATCCTGGCGTTCTCAACCGGTTTATTGGCTGTGCTGGCGCTGGTGATGTTCTTCCTGCCCTCGGCGACGATTGAGCTGCGCCCGCTCCGCGAAACCCAGCGGCTGAGTTTGCCGGTTTGGGCGTCCGAGGATATCGCTGCCGCCAATCCATCCGGTGGAATGCCGGCATTCCGCACAAGCATCGTGGTGGAGGGCAGCTTACAGCAGCCGGCGACCGGAAAAACGGCATTGCCGGCGACACAGGCACAGGGCAGTGTGGTCTTTGCCAACCTGACCACAGACGAGTTGAGCCTGCCGGCTGGCACCGTCTTGCTGGCGCCTGAAAGCGGAACGCGATTTGAGTTGACTGCGCCCGTGAAACTGCCGGCAGGCATTGACCAGAGCGCTGAAGGCAAGGTGCGGGCGGCTCTGCCGGGTGTATCCGGAAATGTGGAAGCCGGCGCCATCCAATCCATCGAAGGCCCGTTGGGACTGCAGGCGCTGGTGAGCAACCCGGAAGCGCTGCGCGGCGGGACAGACCGGTCCAGCCCCTCACCGACGGAGGAAGATTACGCCCAGTTGGATGAGCAACTAAAGCAGGTTTTGCGTGCAACCGCGATCGAAGAAATGAAGACCCGGCTGGGTGAAAATGAACGCCTGCTGGAAGGCAGCCTGACGGTGAGCCAGGTGGTCAGTGAAACCCGCGATCCACAACCCGGCGAACCTGGCGATTTTGCCCGTCTGGCACAGCAAATTGAGTTCACGGCTTGGTATGTCAACAGTGCAGATTTGCAGCAGGTGGCGCAAACTGCATTGACGATCAATCTGCCGCAAGGTTTTGCCCCGCTTCCCGGAGCGGTTGATATTGCCCTTAACGACTCACTCACACAAGCCCCAGACGGGACGTTGCGATGGGAGATGAGCGCAACCCGGGAATTGGAGTCGGTCTGGTCGGAGGATCGCGCAGCCCGGGCGGTGGTGGGGCGTTCAACGCAGGAAGCAGCTGACGTGTTGAGCCGCATGTTCACCCTGGACGGCGAGCCGGTGGTAACGCTTTCTCCAGCCTGGTGGGTGCGCATGCCGTTTTTATCTTTCCGTATTCAGGTGGTGAGACGATGAATGAGCCTGGACGCATTCTTGCGGTGGATCCTGGCGACAAGCGGATTGGCCTGGCGGTCAGTGACCCAACCCAGACGATTGCGTCTCCTCTGGGGGTGGTATTGCACGTCTCTCGTGTGCTGGATGCGGCCCAGATCGCTGAGAAAGCGGCTGAACAAGGCGCGGTTTTGATCGTTGTTGGGCAGGCGCTGGATGAGGATGGACTGCCCAGCCCGCAAGGACGTAAATCAGCGCGCCTGGCAGAGGCCATTCAACAACAGACCGCCATTCCGGTGATGCTTTGGGATGAAAGTGGCAGCACAGCCGAAGCTCGGAATTCGCGGCTGATGATGGGCGTTCCCCGGAGCAAACGCGGCGGTCATTTTGACGAGATCGCCGCTGTGGTGATTCTCCAATCCTATTTGAATGCTTTGAGACCCACATGAGTCGTCGTAGAAAACAAAACACCTGTCTGGAAATCAGCTTGATTTTGATCCTGAGCCTGGCCTGCTTGGTGGTTCTGGCCGGTGGCGCGGGTTTTTTTGTCATTCCCTCCATGGCTGCCACGACTTTTGGCCCGCCGGCAGAAAACTTGAGCACCGTGCAGCGCATCACCAGCGCGGCTGAGCTGCTGCTGACTCGTCCGGCGCTCACGAATGCAGCCGATCCGACCGGCTCGCCCAAACAGTTCACTGTCCAGCCAGGTGAGACAGCCAATTCGGTGGCAGCCCGTCTTGAAGAAGCCGGTGTCATCCTTTCCGGCAGCGCGTTCCGTACATACCTGGTTTACACCGGGATGGATACCAGCATTCAAGCCGGCACCTATACGTTCGACCCGGCGATGACGGCGGTGGAAGTGGCGCGCGAACTTCAGGACGCCACGCCCGAAGAAGTGGATTTTAATATCCTCGCCGGCTGGCGTATGGAGGAGATTGCCGCAACGCTCCCGACCTCCGGCCTCTCGATCGACCCGGATGCCTTTCTGCGTACGGTTGCCTCCCCGCCGGGACGGATTTTGCCGCCAGGGTGGGAGCCGGGTGAGTCGCTTGAGGGCTTCTTGAAACCCGGTTCGTACCGCTTCATGCGCACGGCGTCAGCGGAGGAGATCATCACCGCGATGGTGGAGGCCTTTGATCAATCGGTGGATGCGGACCTGCGCCAGGCCATCGCGGAGCAGGGGCTCTCCTTACGGGAAGCCGTCATTCTGGCGTCCATTGTGGAACGAGAAGCGGTTGTGGATGAAGAAAAGCCCCTGATTGCATCCGTTTTCCACAATCGCCTTGCACAGGGCATGAAGCTCGACAGCGACCCGACCGTGCAGTATGCCATCGGTTACAACTTGAATCAATCCACCTGGTGGACCAATCCGTTATCGCTGGATGATTTGCAAACGAATTCGCCGTATAATACGTATCAGAATCCTGGATTGCCGCCCGGCCCAATTTGCAACCCGTCTGATACTGCACTGCGGGCCGTCGCATATCCAGCGCAGACGCCATATTTCTATTTCCGCGCAGCATGTGATGGCTCAGGCCGTCATTCTTTTGCTCGAACCTTCGAGGAACATCTGCAAAATGCCTGCCCCTGATGGAGGATCAATGGAAATTCTGGGAATCGATATCGGCGGTACCGGGATTAAAGGCGCACCGGTCAATGTGGAAACAGGTGAGATGACCGGCGAGCGCTATCGCTTGCCCACGCCGGTGGAAGCCAGACCCGAAGATGTGGCCAGCGTGATGGCTGAAGTGGTCAATCAGTTTGCCTGGCAAGGACCGATTGGCGCCGGCTTTCCCGCGGTGGTGCAGAATGGTATCGTCCGCACGGCAGCCAATATCGATCAGGGTTGGATTGGCATCAATGCCCAGTCGCTGTTGAGTGATGCCTGCCATTGCCCGGTGTTTGTGGCCAACGACGCGGATGTGGCCGGACTGGCTGAAATGGCGTTTGGCGCGGGCCGTGGGCAAAACGGTGTGGTGTTGATGATTACCATTGGCACCGGAATCGGCACGGCGCTTTTTTCGAATGGCGTCCTGGTGCCCAACACGGAACTGGGGCATATTGAAATTCGTGGTAAAGACGCCGAGCGACGTTCATCGGATGCGGCGCGGCAGCGCAAAGAGTTGAGCTGGAAAGATTGGGCCGGCAGGCTGAACGAACATCTGGAACGCCTGGAAAATCTCTTTTGGCCGGATCTTTTCATCCTGGGCGGTGGGGTCAGCAAAAGTTCGGAAAAGTTCTTCCCCTATTTGAAATTGCGTACACGATTTGTGACCGCTGAACTCTTAAACCAGGCTGGAATTGTCGGGGCAGCCATGTATGCCAAAACCCGGCTGGCCTGAACGATCATAAGTAAAGGAAACTGGATGGTGAGATAACCTCACCATCCAGTTTTTGATTCAATCTTGCAGCAAAGCGGTTGATTCACAATGACGATCTCGAAGAAATTCGAGATCAATTTTTATCCACCGCCGCTGATGCCGGCGATGCCGGGCTCGGTCAATTTGCGCAAGTCACCCAACGCGGCATCAACTTCGCCCACCTGAACGGGTTGGCCGCTGTCGCGGTTCAGCAGTTCGCCGCGGTTGATTTTTTCGACGGCCACTTCGCGGATGGTCAGGTTGCGCGCAAGGGCTTCTTTGACCAGGGCAGCGCCGGCGGCGTAACCAATGACCGGGTTGAGGGCGGTGACCACAATGGCGTTACGCGCCAGCCAACCTTCGGCTTTTTCGCGGTTAGCTTGAATGCCGACCACGCACTTATCGGTGAAAGCATTCACTGCGCCGATGATGACCTGCATAGCTTCAAACACGTTGTGGGCGATGATCGGCATCATCACGTTCAGCTCAAGCTGCCCGGCCTGGGCAGCCAGTGCCACGGTCAGATCGCAGCCCTGTACATGGAACATGCTCATGTTCAACATTTCGGCCAGCACCGGGTTCACCTTGCCGGGCATGATGCTGGACCCCGGCTGCACCGGCGGCAGGCGGATTTCGTCAAGGCCGGTGGAAGGTCCGGATGCCAGCAGGCGGAAATCGTTGGCAATGCGCGTCAGGGTCACTGCCAGCACACGCAGGCTGCCGGAGAAATCTGCCACATCTGCCATGGACTGCATGCTTTCAAACAGGTCATCCGAGGTATAAAAGGTGATGCCGGTGATCTCACTCAGGCGTTTGACCATGCGCGCGTGGTATTCGGGGTGGGCGTTCAATCCGGAGCCGGTGGCGGTTCCGCCAATGCCCAGGCGGCGCACGCCTTCGGCGGCGAGGCGGATGCGCTCCGCATCGCGTTCCACCGCTCGCGCATAGGCGCCAAATTCCTGCCCCAGGCGCACCGGGACGGCATCCTGTAGATGGGTGCGCCCGGATTTCACAATGTCATCGAACTCAAGAGATTTCTGACGCAACGCTTCAGCCAGGTGGTTCAGCGCAGCCAGCAGTTCCTCCAGGCGCCACAATACCCCCAGGCGGATGGCGGTGGGGATGGTGTCATTGGTCGACTGAGACATGTTGACATGGTCGTTGGGATTGGCTTTATATTTCCCGATCTCCCCACCCAGGATCAACGTGGCGCGGTTGGCGATGACTTCGTTGACGTTCATGTTGTGGCTGGTGCCTGCGCCGGCCTGGAATGGATCGACGACAAATTGATCATCCCAGCGGCCTTCCATCACTTCGCTGCCTGCCTGCGCAATGGCCCGGGCAAGATCTTTGTCGAGCAGCCCCAGCTCGCTGTTGACATCGGCTGCAGCGCGTTTGATTAACGCCATCGACCAGACGAATGCCCGCCAGGGCTTTAAGCCGGAAACCGGAAAATTGAGCACTGCGCGTTGGGTTTGCGCGCCCCAAAGCGCACCCTGTGGAACGCGCACCTCACCGAGCGAATCGCGCTCCACGCGAAAGATGGGCGTGGTTTGATCGTTCATATGGTCTCCAATCCATGAAATGCCGGAGAACGGATTAAATAAAATATCAGCGCCTTATTCGACGCTGATATTCTTTTCCACTCAGGCTGCGGAGTAACCGGGGCCTTTGCTGAAGTAGTCTTTGTTTGTCTGGATCGCCGGAGTCAAATCGACGACTTCGCCTGCTTTCAATACCTTGGTAGCATCCAGGTGGACCGCTTCACCGTCGTGGTTGGTTCCGTCGTAGGCTACGTCAAACCCCGCGGTGCCGACTGGCATGGAGAGGCGCTGCCCATCTTTGCCTTTGAAAGCAGCCGGGACTTCGTCCTCTGGGAAAATGGCTTCCCACGGGCATTCCGGTACGCAGGCACCGCAGTCGATGCAGGTGTCGGGATCGATGTAAAAGAGCGGCCATTCATCGGTGGGCTTGCCGGGAACAATGCATTCGACGGGGCAAACCGTCACACATCCGCCATCTCGCAGGCACAGGCTGGTAATTACGTGGGTCATCTTGTCCTCCTAGCGATACTGAAAAAAGATGGATCAGGCCTATTCCCAGAATCGCCGTTCCGCCTCCTCCCAGTTCACCAGGTTCCACCAGTTAGCCAGGTAATCAGCGCGACGATTCTGGTACTTCAAATAATAAGCGTGCTCCCACACATCAACGCCGATGATCGGGTGAAGCCCTTCAGCCAGCGGGGTGTCCTGGTTGGGTGTAGAATGAACCACCAGGCCTCCATCTGTTCTGCGGCTCAACC
>JACRAG010000350.1 GCA_016213455.1 Anaerolineae bacterium
GGTGCCCACGGTCCAGAGCGGGATCGGCCTGCAGTCGGGTGATTAATTCGCTCAGGCGCAAGGACAGGCGGCTGCCATCTGCCAGGGCTGCCCCCATGGCGGAGATCAACTCGGGGCGGGCTGTGGCAGCCACATCCGCCTCGCTGATTTCGAGCGCTTCGATGAATTTCTGGCGCAGGCTGGGCAGGAAGGTCAGCGGTCCGCCGCAAAAGAGCACTTTTTTGCTGGGGGTGCGTCCGCGCGAGAGGGTCGCCAGGGTTTGATACACCACGGCGTTGAACACCGAGGCGAGAATGTCGGGGTGGGGGATGTCGCGGCTGAGCAGGTTCTGGATGTCGGTTTTGGCAAACACGCCGCAGCGCGAGGCGATGGGATAAATGGTGGTGGAAGCCTGCGCCACCTCTTCGAGTTTTTCGATGGGCAGGTTGAGCAGGGTTGCCATCTGGTCGATGAATGCGCCAGTGCCGCCTGCGCACGAACCGTTCATGCGGATGTCGGGCGGTACGCCGGGTGCAAAAAAGATCATCTTGGCGTCTTCACCGCCGATGTCGATCAGGGTGTGCACTTCCGGGGAACGTTTTATCACTTCCGCGGCGGCGATGACTTCCTGCAAAAAAGGCAGATCGTAGCTCTCGCTGATGCCCATCCCGGCGGAGCCGGTCAGCATGACTGAGACGGTCACATCACCCTGCTGCTGTTGCAGTTCAGCCAGCATGGTTTGCAGGGTGGCTCGCGTTTCCGCATGGTGGCGACGATAAACAGAATAGACAGGCTCCTGCTGTTCATTCAACAGGACCAGTTTGGCGGTTGTGGATCCAAGATCGATTCCCAGATGATACATTGACATGGTTTTACTCATAAAATGAAAGTGGGGTGGCCTGATCCGTATGGGCAGAATGGCCCCCAGGTGAAAAAATGAATAAGCTAATTTATTGCGGTTGATCCGATGATTCCAGATGTTGTCGCATTACCTGGCTGCGTACCCGTTTCATGTCATGGATCATGAACGGGAACCAACAGTTACAACCCGGAAACGCGGTAAAAGACACTTCCTAACCTCTGTGTTGGATCAAGATGAACCCGAATCGTATGGGGTAATCAGGATTGGGCGGGAATGAAAAAGTGCATCTTCGTCAGCGTCTATTGTGATTATAAAGGATATTTTTTGACCTTTTAAGAACGTTTTGTTAACAAATCGACCGCATGGAATGGATTGACTCGGACGCGGGTGTGTTCTGAGTACCCGTTCATTGTCAATTCGATGGATCAGCAACAGAGGTATACAATGAAGGTTCATTCGATGGCGTCCATTAATATTAGACGGAACGGGTACTGAGATGTAAGTTTCCTGTAAGCTTTTTTCTCCTGCCGGCTGTGCTATGGTATCGCTATGAATCGAAAGCGCGCCTGGATGGTTGCTGTATTGCTGGCTGGCCTGTTTGGCTTGCTGTGGATGTCTCCTTCGGCGGCGGGCATGGCGCTGCTGGCGACGGATCTGCCCAATCACATCTTTCTGCCGTTGGTGCGCAAAGACTGCCCCGGCAATTGTTACTACGTCTCCAGCTCCACCGGCAATGACGCCAACTCCGGGCGCGATCCCAGCCAGGCCTTCAAGACGCTGGCGAAAGTCAACAGCCTGGCGCTGGGCGCCGGCGACCGGGTGCTGTTTCAGTGCGGTGACGTGTGGCGCGGTGAAATGTTGATGGTTACGCAGTCCGGTCAAGCTGGAAACCCGATCCTGTTCAGCACGTACCCCGAGAAATGCGCGAACCAGCCGGTGATCGACGGCACGCAGCCGGTGAGTGGCTGGACGGTGCATACCGGCAACATTTATGTGTCTGACCTGGGCGCAGGCGCCAACGCGACGCGCTTTAGAAATTTGTCCGGCGCCAACACCGGCATCAACCAGCTGTTCCGCGACGGTCAGCGCCTGACCATGGGGCGCTGGCCCAACCTGGACGCTGACGACGGCGGGTACGCCACGGTGGATGCGCAGCCATCCGCCACCAGCCTGACCGACGCGCAGCTTCCGGGCAACCTGGCAGGTGGAACCGTGCACCTCAAGGTGATCCGCTGGTCGATGGTCAACCGCGACATCACGGCCAAAAATGGGACCACACTGACATTAAACCAGCCGGTGAGTTGTTATAACGGCACCTGCGCCGGATGGGGCTACTTCATCAACAACCACCTCAATACGTTGGACCAGGACGGCGAGTGGTATTACGACAAAAACACCCGCCGGGTTTACCTGTATTCCACCAGCGGAAACCCGGGCACGCGGGTGGAGGCTTCGCTGGCTTTGAAACCGGACGACCGTAACTGGGGTCTGATCACTCTGGGGGTCGATCTGGATGATCCTGTGCATGATGTGGTGATTGATAACCTGGCGGTGCGCGGTTCCTGGCTGAACGGCATCGCCTCGCCGACCAACCTGCACCCGGACGAAAATCGTTCGATCACCTTGAGCAACAACCACATCTTTGACGTGGACGACACGGCGATTGACCTGTGGAGCTGGGTGTGGGGCGCAGCCGACGGCGTAGACGGCTGGCGCGGCGGCAACAACATCACCATCCAGAACAACCTGATCGAAGGCGCAAACCATTTTGGCATCCACACGCCCAGCCGGCAGACCGTGATCACCGGCAACACCATCCGGAACATCGCATTGATTGCCAACTTGAATGAGTCGGGCATGGGCTGCGGCAAGGAAGGCGGTGAGGGGCAGTGCACCGAATGTGGCGCTGGGCTGCGCATCTACACCGACAAAGCCTCGCGCTCCGGTTACGGTTTCACCATCCAAAACAATCGCTTCGAGCGCACCGGCTACAACGGCATCCAGACCTTCGGCAGCCAGAGCGAGATATCCGGTAACGTGTTTGTGGAAACCTGCTATTCCAAGGGCGACTGCGGGGCGATCAACACCTATGGCAATGACTCCCTTGATAACTCGAATGTGCACGATATTCAAATCCTGAACAACCTCATCCTCAATACCATAGGCAACACGGATGGCACGGCGTCCAACTTCCGCACGCTGTTTGGCTTTGGCATCTACCTGGACCATTATTCACGCAACATCACCGTGCGAGGCAACACGGTGGCTTATTCAACCGCCACCGGCATTCTTTATCAGGACGCCAGTGGGGTGATCGAGAACAACATCAGCTTCCAGAACGGCACCAGTGGGGACCAGTTCTGCCAGGTCGCGCTCATTAGCAGCCAATCCACCAATTTTTCAGGTAACCTGCTGCTCTCCAACACCGCCACCTCGCTAAATCTTTGCATTGCAGAGGCGGGCAACCTGAGCGCAGCCGACTACAACCGCTATTATCACACCAGCATGGACAACTTCCAGGTGGTGGTGAATAATACCAATTACAACCTGGCGGGA
>JACRAG010000040.1 GCA_016213455.1 Anaerolineae bacterium
AGGCATGAATCTACAACCAACCATCAACCGCATAACCCAACGGGCGGGCAGAGCCCTGCAACAGCTTGCGCAATCCGCGCGGCGTGTTTCTGTCAACCGACTTCCTTTCATCCATTCAAAGAGGGACAGCATGAAGTGGATCGACAACATGAAGATCGGCCGCAAAATGGCCGGAGGTTTTGGCCTCGTCATCACGCAAATAATCATCGTAGCCGCCGTTGGGCTTATCGGTATCTTCCTGATGGATCGTTCGATGAAAGACCTGTATCTGGACCAGTTACAGCCCGTCCAATACATCGCCAAAGCCGAACAGGAACTGGTCAGCCTGAGCGGTGATTCCTACCAATACCTGATTGCGCCTTCCCAGCGAAAAGAAACCTTGCAGAAAATGCAGGCGAAAATGGCAAAAATCGACGAACTGATGGGCAAGACCAGCGCCATGAAAGTGACGCCCGGAAAACAAATCCAAAAGGAAGCCTTCACCCGCGCCTGGACGGATTACCAGGCAGCCCTCGAGGTTTTCATCACCGCCGTGGACAGCCAGAATGTGATTCTGGCAAACAATGCCATCCTGGACGGCGGCGAGCTTTCGCTGGCAAACGCAAAGGTCAGTTCGGCCTTGAATGAGCTGATGGGTACGATCATGTTGGAAGCTGACCAGGGCCAGCTTGCCGCCCAGGATACGATCAAACATGCACTCCTCGCCCTGGCAGCCGTCACCGTCATCGCCTTGCTGCTCGGCGTGGGGATCGGCATAAACATCACCCGCAGCATGACGCGCCCGTTGCAGACCATGGTTTCTGCCATGCAGGCTATGTCCAAAGGCGACCTCAACCGCGACCTGCCGGTCGAGGTCAAACTTGCCATCGTCAATCGCAAAGATGAGATGGGCGATTTTGGCAAAGCGTTGAAATCGATCGAAGATTATCTGACCGGTACCGCCGAACTGGCAGACATGATCGCCCAGGGCGATCTGACGGTCAGGCCACAGGCCAAATGTGCTAAAGACGAGCTGGGCCTGGCTTTCACAACCATGGTGAACAGCCTGCGCCAACAGGTCGGCGAAGTGGCTGACGGCGCGCAGAAAATCAGCGCCGCTTCGGAACAACTTGCTGCCACCTCCGAACATACCGGTCAGGCCATCGCACAGATCTCCACCACCATCCACCAGGTCTCAAAGAGTGTAAGTCAGGAAGCCGAAAGCATTTCGCGCACGGCGGTATCCGTGGAACAGATGACCCGCGCCATCGACGGCATTGCGCGCGGAGCCCAGGAACAATCCAGGGCAGTCACGCTGGCAGCCAACCGCACCAACGAGATCACCCAGGCCATTGTGCAGGTCACGCGCAACGCCGGTGAAGTGCTCAACGGATCAGAAGCCGCGACGACTGCTGCCCGCCAGGGAGAGCAAACGGTCAACCAGACCATTCACGGCATGCAGGCCATCCGCCAAAAGGTCGGCGTGTCGGCTGCCAGGGTGAAAGAAATGGGCACGCGCAGCCAACAGATCGGCGTGATAGTTGAAACCATTGAAGACATCGCCTCACAGACCAACCTGCTGGCGCTCAATGCCGCCATTGAGGCAGCCCGCGCCGGTGAGCACGGCAAAGGCTTTGCGGTCGTAGCTGATGAAGTGCGCAAACTGGCTGAACGCTCCTCCATCTCCACCAAGGAAATAACCCGGCTGGTGCGCGACATTGAAAAAACCGTCATCGAGGCTATTCAAGCCATGGAAGAAGGCGGCAGAGAAGTGGAAATTGGCGTAGAGCGCGCCAATTCCGCCGGTAAAGCCTTGCAGGATATCCTGAAAGCCGCCGAACAGGTGACGCAGCAGGCGCGCGAGGCCTCAAAGGCAGCCGCGCTGATGAGCAAATCCGCCAATGAACTGGTCAGCGCTTCCGACCAGGTATCGGCGGTGGTGGAAGAAAACACCGCCTCGACCGAGGAAATGGCTGCCGGCACCGACGAAGTGAATCGCGCCATCGAAAACATTGCCAGCATCAGCGAAGAAAACAGCGCCTCCATCGAAGAAGTAAATGCCGCTGCCTCCGAAATCAGCGTCCAGGTCGAAGAGACCGTCTCCGCGGCAAGCGTACTGGCGCAAACCGCCGCCGAACTACAGAGAATGGTTTCCCACTTCAAGCTGGCGCAGGACGAAAAACCCCTACCAGAACCGCGCGGCGGCGATGGCTCCGCCCTGCCGGCTTTTCAAGGGGCTCCAGAATTGAGCAGCAACTAATCCTTCAGTAATTCCCAAAGGGCTGGCTATTTCGCCAGCCCTTTGGTTTGGTTAACGCGAAGATTGCCGGCTGATTGTCACCCTTCGATCAAATCTGCCAATCGCTTGCATTACCAGCCCTTATAACGGCTGTGATACAATCCCAGCATCCGTATGGACACCCAGTTGTTGGCGACAAAGCTGTTCCTTCCCCCGGCACGCGAAGGCTGGGTGAAACGCGCGCGCCTGCTTGACAGACTGACCCAGGCTTATCTTTCCGGCAGCCGGCTCTCCTTGATCTGCGCACCGGCAGGTTTTGGCAAAACTACCCTGGCAGTGGATTGGGTCAACACGCTGCGCACGCCAGCCAAAAACACCCTGGTTGCCTGGCTGAGCCTCGATTCCGGCGACGACGACCTGACCGTATTTCTGCGTTACCTCGCCGGCGCATTCCAGACCATCCTTCCCGATACCGGCAAGGACATGCTGCGAGCGCTGGAGCAATCCACCAACCGCCCAGGCTACGAAACGCTGCTCGCGGCGCTGATCAACGACCTGGCGCGCCATCCGGAAAAGATGACCCTGGTGCTGGACGATTACCATGTGCTTGAGCAGGCGGAAATCCACCAGGCGCTGGCTTTCTTCATCGAACGCGCCCCATCTCAGGTTCACTTTGTCATCACCACCCGCCAGGACCCGCTGCTCCCGCTGGCGCGCTGGCGTGCGCGCGGGCAGACCTGTGAAATTCGCCTGCGCGATTTACGTTTCTCCGAACAGGAATCCCATGAATTCCTGTCCACCGCACTGGGTGACCGCATCAACCCCGCCGAAATCGCCGCGTTGAGCAGCCGCACCGAAGGCTGGGTCGCCGGCTTGCAGCTTGCAGCCATCTCGCTCAACCAGGCGGAAATATCCAACGCGAACTTCATCGACTCCTTCACCGGCGACGACCGCTTCGTCATGGATTACCTGATCGACGAAGTGTTAAGCAGGCAGTCTCTGCCCGTGCAGCGCTTTCTGCTGAACACATCCGTCCTGGAACGCATCAGCGCCGAGTTATGCGCAGCGGTGCTGGATGAACCACCGGACGGCAGCGACTCTCCGCGCCAGATTCTCGAATACCTGGAACGGGTCAACCTGTTCCTCATCCCGCTGGACAATCACCGCGAATGGTTCCGCTACCACCACCTGTTCGCCGAACTGCTACAATACCGGTTGAAATGCGAACAGGGCGGCTGCATTCCCGACCTCAAACGCCGCGCGGCGCGCTGGTTTGAGAGCAAAAATTTGCCCGAAGAGGCTATCCGCTACGCGCAATCTGCTGGCGACTGGCAGCTCAGCAGCGCCCTCATCTGCCGTTATAGCGAGTCCGTGCTGAACCGCTCGGATTACATGACCATCCTGCGCTGGTGCGGCAATCAGCCGCCGGCAACGTTGAAAGACAATGACGAGCTGACCCAACTTTACGGCTATGCGTTGAGCATGACTGGCAAACTGGAACAGGGACGGGAAATGCTGGCATTGGCCCAGGCGCAGCAGACCGAGCACCCTGCCCGGCTGGGGCGCACCCTGGCTTACGCCTCGCTCAACGCCTGTTTCCGCGGCGACTTTCAAGAAGAAATCGAACAGGCCGCCCGCGCGCTGGAACTGATCCCCACCGCCGACCACTCCGGACGCGGATCGGCTGCAGTGAGTATGGGGTTGGGATTGTTTCACCTGGGACGGGTGGCGGAAAGCGAAAAAGCCTGGCGTGAAGCCCTGGCCGAAGTGGAACACAGCGGCGCCGAGCGGGCCCATACCAACGTGCTCACCTATATGGGGCGGCTGCATATTTTGCGCGGGGAGTTCGATCAGGCCGAGGAAAGTTACCTGCTGGCTTCCGGCCTGAACGGCCTGCGCCGCAATCTTTCCAACAGTGAGATGCCCATCTTTGACCTGGCCCAGTTGAAAATTAATCAGAACCGCATGGAGGAAGCCCGCGAGCTGGCTGAAAAAGGATTGGAATTCAACCGCCTGTCCGGAAGCATCGAAATGCGCTCCTACGGTTTCCGGCAAATGGTGGCAGTGTACCAGGTGGAGCGCAACTGGTCGCTGGCGCAGGAATGGATGGACAAAATCCTGCGTTTGAATGTGGAATTCAGCCAATCCCCCCTGTCGCTCAGCCTGAATGCCGCCTGCCAGGTGGATCTGGCCCTGGCGCAGGGCGATTTGCGCGCCGCAGAACGCGTCGCCCCACAGGTGACCAACTCGTTGGGGCTGTATCCATTCATCTTCTACCCCGAGCTGTCC
>JACRAG010000349.1 GCA_016213455.1 Anaerolineae bacterium
GGTTCCAGCGAGAATTTCTCGGTATTCAAAGGATAAACATAACGCACCAGACCGCCTTCATTCTGCAGCACCTGCTGGTATTCCAGCTGGATGCGCCGATCCTCTCCTGGAGCAATCGGAAAGATACTGGCCTGAACGGCTCCCTGGCCCACGTATTCCAGCAGCGCTGGGTCGCGCATTTGCGCCACGATATCTTCATAGGTCCGGCGTGCTTCATCCGCCGAAAGCACCTTACCTTCGACCGGTTTACCATCCATCCATAGCTTGAAGTCACTCACTACGGCCCCGGCAGGTAGAGGAAAAATGTATATGCCTTCGATCGGGTAATCGTTGGGATTATGAAAAACCTGATCGACTTTGGTCACCGCGATCGGGTCATTAATTTCCACGTCCACCACATGGCTGCGAATCACCAGCTGTGAAATCGGTCGCGGAGGAGGGCACCATCCCTCAAAACACGGTGGAGGCGGGCAGCCAGGCTCGGGGCATGGCGGTGGAATGATGATCCCATCCGCCTTGACTGGAGTCGCCACGCAGAACAGCAGCATCAAGCTGAACAATACGATCAATACGCCTGTCTTGCCCATTTCTCCTCCTTCGCTTGTTAAAAAGCAAAACGCTGGAACAATCATGAGACGCTCCAGCATCGCGAAGGGTTCCTGCAAGAATCAAACGAGGATTTTGCTCGAATGAGTCCTCCCAGACTTCCCCTTCTCCTACCAAAGGCAGGCGAATTGAAATGAAACTATTCGATCCATTCGGATTGCAGTTTACGGGCTGCTGCATACCAGCCACCTGAAACGCTTAATGTGGCTGGCGCACCTCGTTCCACCACGCGCCCAGCTTGAAGCACAATAATCTCATCCGCCCATTCTGTGCCAGACAGGTCATGCGTGATCCAGATTACGGATTGCCCCTCTTTCCGCCGGTCAAGCAAGCGCTTCACCAATTCCTGGGCTGATTCACGATCCAGACCGGCGGTGGGTTCGTCCAGCAGCAACACCGGTGAATTCTTAAGCATCGCCCGCGCCGCAGCCACCCTGCGACGTTCGCCCCCACTCAATTCAGCGCCTTGCGCGCCAATCCAGCTCGCTGCCCTTTCTGGAAGTCGGAGGATTAAATCACTCAGTCCAACCTGAGCATACACCGCTTCCACTTCAGCCTCGGTCGACTTCGGCGCAGCCATGCGCAGGTTGGACTCCAGACTGCCGGAGAACAGATATACCCGCTGAGGGACCAGCGCAAAGACATCGCGAACCTGCCCGGATTGATATTCCCGAATATCGGATCCATTGATCCAAATCGTCTGTTGAGGGCAATCCCAAAAACGCAATAACAGGTTGGTCAATGTCGATTTTCCTGCCCCACTCTCCCCCGCCACCACCACACATCGTCCGGGCGCAAGCTCGAGATTAAAATCGGTCAGCACCTTCTCAGGGTTTGATGGATATACGAAATTCAAATGGCGAATGGATAGTCCGGTAAATTCTCCCATCGCACGCGGCGACGCCGGATCGGTCACTGCAGGCTGGCCTTCCACCAGCTCAAACAATCGCCGCGCAGATGCCAGCGCGCCCTCCAAAAGCTGTGCAGCCTGCGAGAGCGGTAAAACCGCCTCAAAACTGGCCAGCGCGAGCAGGCACAGCACCGCCACCATCACACCGTCCAATTGCCCCATCTGCACCAGCGGCGCAGCCGAAAGCGCCATCAAACCGGCGGTCGCAAATTGCACCCATGCGCCAGCTGCATTGCCCAACGATGTCACCCTAGCCAGACGGTGTTGATTTTCATCCAACCGATCTCCCTCGATCTGGAGCTGTGTCTGCCAGGTTGGCTGCAAGCCCAGCGCCAGCCAATCGGGCATACCCTGCAAGCTGTCCACCCACAATTCACCCAACCGTGCCCGCTGACAGGTCAGGTCGCGCGAGAGTCTGGCGCTGATGGTGTACACCAGCACCGGGATAACCAGGCCTGTGATCGTCATTCCCGCAGCCAGCAGCAGCCCAAAACGCAACCCCCAGCCGCCGGCAAAAAGGCTGACCCCCAGGCTGACTAACACAGCCGAGATGGGCGGCGACACCAGGCGCACATAAAAATCCTGAAGGGCTTCAATATCCGCGATGGCACGGGTGAGCAAATCGCCGCTGCGTTCCAATTCCAGCTGCGCCGGAGCCAGTGGTTCGATGGAGCGATAGAACCAGACGCGCAGTTGTGACAGCAGGCGAAAATTAACCGAATGCGATACCAGGCGTTCTGCATAACGCAATACACCCCGGCTGATGCCAAAGAAGCGCACCCCAACCACGGAGACCTGCAGCGGTGCGATCCCGGGGTGCAGCGCCGCCGCGGCAATCAGGTAGGCTGAAGTGCCCAAAAGACCGATTCCAGCGGCGATTGTGGCGGTGCTCAACACAATCGAAAGGAACACTTCACCCCAGAAAGGCCGCAGGAAGGTCAGCAAGCGCACCAGGGTCTTCATACCCCTCCTGCCCTCACCAGGCGGCTGTACGAGGCTCCCAGGCGCACCAGATCGGCATGGCGACCTGCTTCCACAATCCTTCCACCTTCCAATACCAGGATCTGGTCTGCAGAGACGACTGTCGCCAACCGGTGAGCAGCCATCAATACGGTTTTACCTTGTAATACCTTCTGTAAAACCAAATGAATCTTCGCCTCGGACGAACTGTCCAGGTGCGCCGTTGGCTCGTCCATGATCACCCACTGGGCCGGGCGAAGCAGTGCGCGGGCTATCGCCAACCTTTGCACCTGCCCGCCGGATGCTCGCGCAGCAGCCTCACCTAATGATGTATCCCAATGCTGCGGCAGCGAACGCACCCAATCCACCAGCAAGGTTTGATCGAGCACCCGTTCCAGATCATCAGTTGAGGCGTCACACTTGCCCAGGCGCAGATTGTCCGCGATGGTGCCATGGATCCAATGCGCCTGCTGTGGAATCCACATAACCTGCTCTCGCCAGGCTGCCGGCGGAATGTCGCGCAGGTCCTTCCCGCCTACCCGGATTGACCCGGATTGCGCATCCATGAAGCGCATCGCCAACGACAAAAGTGTGCTTTTTCCTGCTCCACTTTCTCCCACCAGTGCCGTGACCGTCCCACGGCTTACCCGAAAACTCACCTCCTGCAAAGCCGGCGACTCACGCTCGGAATAGCGATAAGAAACCGCTTCGAAAGTCCAATCTCCGTCAGGGACATATGGTACCGGCACTGCAGCGCCAACCTCGACCGGCAGCGGTTCCGGCTCATCCAGAATGGCATAGATTTTCCGGGCGGCACTCACCCCATTCATAGAAGCGTGAAAGCGCAGGCCCAGGGTACGCAGCGGCAGGTAAAAATCAGGTGCAACCACCAAAATGAAGAAGGCATCCAGGAAATTCATCTGCCCATACAACAACCGCAGCCCGATTTGCACCGCCACAACCGCCGTACTGAGTGTCCCCAGCAGTTCCAGCACCAAAGCCGATAAAAATGTCACCCGCAAAACACCTAAGGTAACATCGCGATAACGTGCGCTGATGGTTTCAATCCGGTCGGCCTGCTCGCGACTGCGCCCCAATTCCTTCAACGCGCGCAATCCCTGCAAAGCATCCAGCAGCGCGGCACTCAGCCTGCTCAAGAGACCAAACTGCTGCCGGGTCAATTTTTCAGCGTTGGAGCCAATCAGGAACATGAACACCGGGATCAACGGACCGGTAACCAACAAGATAATGCCGGTCACCCAATCCACCGGGAAAACCAGCGCGAGAACAACCACCGGGATGATGACAGCAAAGAATACCTGTGGCAGGAACTGGCTGAAATAGGGGTCCAATGCCTCAATGCCCTGCTGCGCCGCGGCGATAACTTCTCCGGTGGGTTTCCGTGCGGCAAAAAGCGGGCCAAGGCGGAATATTTTCTCAGCAAGGCGTTTCCGCAATTCGCTCTTGACCAGCCGGGCCAGGTTCGAACCAACCCGTTCACTCCCCCACGCGCTGACGACACGCGCTGAGATCAATAACAGTAATACTCCAAATGCCGGCAGCGCTCTGCTGATATTCCAACCTGCCAAAAAAATGCCGTTCACCAGCACACTCAACTGGCGCGCCTGGACTACCGCGAAAATTCCCGCTGCACAACCCAGGAAAACACAAAAGCCAAAAAGCACGGCTTTGTGTCGCAAGAAAGTCAACAGACGTTTATCCAGGTTCATGGGCTTAATTATATATAATAAGATTATGTCATCCAGCCCAATCCAAATACCTTGGATTTCCCGCCGCCCCTTGCTGCAGCGTTCACATCAAATTGCTGCCGTCCTGGTGAAACATGGCCTGGGTTGGCTGCTCACCCGGGTTCCAGCCTCGGCTGCCGGCGGAACGCAAGCCATCCAAAAAATGTTGATGCGCAATGGGCATTCCGGCGCGGAGGAATTGGTATCTGCGCTGGTTGAATTGGGACCAACCTTCATCAAGTTCGGCCAGGCGCTCAGTTCGCGTACAGACCTCCTCCCAGCGGATTACACTGAAGAATTGAGCAAACTGCAGGACCTGGTACCCCCGGTGCCGTTCGAAATGATGCAGTCTGTCTTGATTCAAGAGCTGGGACGTGAACCCAAAGAATTCTTTTCGGAGCTGAACCCCGTACCCATCGCTTCCGCTTCAATAGGCCAGGTTTACGCTGGCAGGTTGTGGGGCGGTGACGAAGTCGTTGTAAAAATCGTGCGCCCACAAGCCGAAAAGACCTTTGAGCAGGACCTGGAAATCCTGAACGACATCGCCGATTGGGTAACCCAGCACACTGCCTTGGGTGAACTGTATGACTTGCGGACTTTGATTGAAGAATTTGCCTACACCGTCCGCGCAGAATTTGATTATTTGCGCGAAGGCCGCAATGCTGACCTTTTCCGGAAAAATTTTGCGGATGATCCCGCGATTTATGTGCCGGTAGTTTACTGGGATTTCACCACCCGCAATGTGATCGTCATGGAACGCGTGAATGGCTTAAAATTCAACGACCTTGCCGCATTGGATGCCGCCGGCATTGATCGTAGAATTGTCGCCGAGAACCTGATGCATTTTGCGCTGCGTCAAATTTTTGATTTTCGCTTTTACCACGCCGACCCGCATCCGGGCAATTTCTTCGTCCAGCCGGATGGCTCTCTGGCTGTGGTGGATTTTGGCATGGTTGGACGGTTGAACCAGCACACCAAACGCACGCTTTTGGGGATTGCCCAGGCGGTTGAGCGCAATGATGCCCACATTCTGGTTGACGAATTCCTTGAGGAAGGCA
>JACRAG010000347.1 GCA_016213455.1 Anaerolineae bacterium
CCTGTGGGATATCAACCTTCTCATCCGCCGCACGCTGGTCTACGCCGGCCTGAGCGCCACCCTGGCGGTGGTGTTCCTGGGAAGCGTCACCCTGTTCCAGATGGGTTTCACCGCGATCACCGGGCAGCGGTCGGTGGTTGCCACCGTTCTTTCCACCCTGCTGATCGCCGCGCTTTTCACCCCGCTGCGCAAGCGCATCCAGAACGATATCGACCGGCGTTTCTTCCGCAAGAAGTACGACGCAGAAAAGACCCTGGCAGATTTCAGCGCCAGCCTGCGCCAGGAAGTGGACCTGAATGAGATGAACGAAAAACTGCTGGCGGTTGTTGATGAGTCGATGCAGCCGGAGAAGATCGTTGTGTGGATGAACTCACCCACCAATCAACAGCAACAGGGGCTGAGTAGATGAACGCCCAGGCATCTGGCTTTGATCGCGGCGCACGGGCGACGCTGGCTTTTGTCCTTCTATTGCTAATTTTCAGCCTGGCGATCATGGTTTACCGCTTCACACTGCCCTATGACGGCTGGATCACGAAAGAACCCGAGGAGATTAACCCGGTCGGGTATATCTACGTTCAAAATGTCCTGGGCCTCCCTTCCGGACTACAGGTCGGTGATCATCTGATCGCGGTGGAGGGCATCTCGCTCGAAAAACTTACCCCAGATTTCTCCCTGTTCAAGTTGAGCCCGCAGTGGCGCGCTGGAGACACAATGCGTTACACCGTTCTTCGGCAGGGGCAGGAAGTGAATCTACTGGTTCCCCTTGCTAATCCTTTGGAAGAAAGGAAATTGATTACTGGCGGTTCAATCACAAACACCACCATCCTCGGGCTCCTGGGCATTGCGTCCTTTTTTACGATGGGCTTGATTACCTTCATTAAACGGCCCGATAACCCGGCTGCCAGGGCGATGCTTGTGTTAGGCACAGTCTGGATTTCAGTGCAGTTGATCTCCGCCCCCACGCAGATTCAGGACGAAATTTTTCCCGGCGCTGCGATCCCAATATTTTTGCTTTTCAGCGCTGCCTTCACGATGTTCATTCCGCCGGCGTTTATCCGTTTTGGTCTGGTGTTCCCAAGGCCCAAACCCATCCTGTCCCGCCTACCCTGGATTGCCTATATTCCCTATGGCGTCGGAAGTATTAGCATGCTCCTTTTTCTGAACGGCGTTTACATTTTTGGATGGATCTCGATGGCAGCCTCTGTTCTGATCACCATCTTCCTGTTGGCCCACAATGCGTTCACCATGCGTGATGCGGTCAGCCGCGCTCAGTTAGGTTGGGGTCTGGGAGGAATGATGTTTGGCTTGGGGATCTTTTTAACCACCGTTTTCCCGATATTTATACCGGTAAGCCAGCCGGTCGAAGATTTTTTCAGCGTGCTGGGTTCGCTTGGTTTGACCGTTATGGGAGCGACCTTGACCATCGCCATCCTGCGCTACCGCCTTTTTGATATCGATGTCATTATTCGCCGAACTTTGCAGTACGGCCTGTTGAGCCTGCTGTTGGGGCTGGTCTATTTTGGACTGGTTCTGCTGCTGGGCCAGGCCTTCCAGTCCGCGAGCGGGCAGGAATCGCCCCTGGCGGTGGTTCTTTCCACCCTGGCGATCGCGGCCTTGTTTACCCCGCTGCGCCGGCGCTTGCAAACGATCATTGACCGGCGCTTTTATCGCCAGAAGTACGATTCTGCCCGCGCGATGGAGGAATTCAGCGCTGTCGCCCGGCTGGAGGTGGAGCTGGATGTGCTGACCCAGCGCCTGACCGCGGCAGTCCAGGAGTCACTGCAACCGGAGCGAATCACGCTATGGTTGAAAAAAGAGGAAGGTGATCCATGAAAGTGATCGTGATCGGCGGAGGTCCGGCTGGCGTAACCGCCGCCCTGCGCGCCAGAGAACTGGGCGCTGAGGTGACATTGGTAGAACGCGGCCGCATGGGCGGAACCTGCACCAATGACGGCTGCGTGCCCACGCGCGTCCTGGCCAAAACCGCCCGACTGATGCGGGATGCTGCCCAGTTTGATACCTTCGGCCTGGCAGCCGCCCCACCGGTTCTCGATTTCCCACGCCTGATGCAGCGCGTCCAGCAGGTGGTGTACGGGGTGCACGAAAAAAAGCAGCTCCTGCAGCGCCTGGAACAGGCAGGTGTGACCGTCTTGGCCGAGGTGGGCGAGGCCAGCTTCAGTGAGCCGCATGTTCTGGCCCTCCCGAATGGTCGAGTGCTCGAAGCCGATCGGATCATCCTGTGCGCCGGCGGCCGGGCGCGACGTCTCGATTTTCCAGGTGCGCAACTGGCTCTCACTCATTCCGAAATTTGGCAGATGAAAGCCTTGCCGAAATCTGTGATGGTGGTTGGAGCCGCCGCTACCGGCTGCCAGCTGGCCTCGATCTTTGCCACCTTCGGCGCTCAGGTGGAATTGCTGGAGGTAGCCCCGCGCATTCTGGCGATGGAAGACGAATCCATCTCCGCCGAGGTCTCGGCTGGCTTTCGGCGGCAGGGCATCCGCATCCACACCGGGATTGGTGGCGTCCAGCGCCTGGAGCAGGCCGAAAAACCTGGAAAGCTTCTGTACCTGCACCTGTCCGGCAAAGGAACCCCGTCGGTGCTGGAAGCGGAGGCGGTAGTCCTCTCCACAGGCTGGTTGGGCAACCTGGATGCGCTCCATCTCGAGGCGGCCGGCGTAGCACGGCGGGGCAACTATGTCCAGGTCGATGACACCCTTCGCACCACCGCCCCCCATATCTACGCTGCGGGCGATATCACCGGACGTATGATGCTGGTGCAGACCGCCGGATCGGAGGCACTGGTGGCAGCTGAAAATGCTGTCTTAGGCGGCAGCCTTCGCCTGGACGGCCGCATTACTCCTCACGGCGGATTCACCGATCCCGAATATGCCAGTGTGGGACTGACCGAGGACCAGGCTCGCAAAGACGGGCTTGAAACCATCGCGGCTACGGTTCCCTTTGCCGAATTGGACCGAGCCGTGATTGACGGACATCCCTACGGGCTCTGCAAGCTGGTCGTCTCCAGAGAAAACCACCGCATTTTGGGCGTCC
>JACRAG010000348.1 GCA_016213455.1 Anaerolineae bacterium
CGTGGTCGGTTTTGACCACCGCGACGTGCTCGAAGAAGACCTGTCGGTGGCCGCCCCGCCGGCGCCCTTCTCCAGGGAGGAAATCAAGCGCCTGTTCTTTGCCGAAGCCGAGATCATGAGCTGGAACGTGACGCGCCTGGGCGATCTGGTTTGCTTCTCCGCTGAGACCGACGGCAAAATCACCGACGACCTGCACTACCGCGTGCTGGCGAAACTACCCAACGGCTCGACGATGCAGGTCTCTGACCGGGACGAGCTGCTCACCCCGGACGAGCACATGTTTGGGGCCTGCTTCAACATCGATGAAATTGGCGACCCCGACACCATCGGCTTTTCCGCCGAAACCTGGACCGGCGACCAGGCTAACCGCACAGCCTGGCACTTTGTGTATCTGTCCAAATTCCCCTGGCAGGAATCGACCAGCCAGTAAACCCTCTGGTTCTTCGCTGCGCCCATCCACCCGATCCCATTCATCCGGTAAACGCGACGCACCAACCATCCCGGGATGTTCACATTCCGGGATTTTTACTGCCCGGAAAGCCAGCCTATGTGCTCCACGGTATCTCAGCGCCGGGACGATCCAACCTCACCTCGGCGAGCAATATAAAGATCGTTTCCATATTCCGCGCTACAATAGACACAATTTCACCAGGATAAACGCCATGATCTTTGTTTTCATCACCATTTCGATTCTCGTGCTGGCCCTGCCGCTGGTCGGCTACATCTTCGCCACCCTGGTCATCTACCCCAAACGTTACGGCTATGAGGAGACCCGCCAGATCGAGACCGACAAAGGCCGCATGGATCCCCAGCAGTTTGCAGCCTGGGAGAAAGAGGAGTTTTTCATCCCCACCCGGCACGGCTACGACCTGCACGCCATGTTTTTCCCCATGCCCGGCTCCAGGCGCGGGGTGATCCTGACACATGGCATCACCTACACCCTGTTCGGCTCGGTCAAGTACATGCCCATTTTCCGCAAATTGGGCTTCAACATCCTCATCTATGACCTGCGCCATCACGGCAAAAGCGGCGGTCCCAACGCCACTTTTGGCTTCTATGAAAAATATGACCTGCAAAGCGTGATGGATTGGATGATCCAGCGCCTCGGCCCGGATGCCGTGATCGGCACGCACGGCGAGTCGATGGGCGCGAGCATCAGCCTGCAGCATGCCGCCATCGACCCGCGCGCCGCCTTTGTGATCGAGGACTGCGGGTACAGCGACCTGACCGGGCAGCTGACCTACCGCCTGGGTGTGGAATACTTCCTGCCGCCCTTCCCCCTGCTTTCTCTTGCCAACCTGGCAACGCGCCTGCTCTCCGGCATGTCCTTCGAGCAGGTTTCGCCCATCGCCACCATCGGGCAGGTCAGCGCGCCGGTGCTTTTCATCCACGGCGAGCAGGACGGCTACATTCTGCCCCAGATGGCCCGCGACCTGTATGCCAAAAAAGCCAAAGGCCCGCGCGTACTGTACCTGGCGCCGGACGCCCACCACGCTGAAGCCTTCACCGCCAATCCACAGGCCTACCGCGAGCAGGTTCGCGCGTTTCTGTGCGATAATCACATCATCCCTTGCAGCGCAGAGTAGGAGCACCATGACCGAACAAACCCTCCAGGAAGAATTTGTACCTGTAAAAAGCCGCATCTGGGTGTCGATTGCCGACGCCGCCTGTGCCATGCTGAACACCTTCGTGGTCAGCGTGGGCCTGACCTATTACTTCACCAGCTTCCGCGGCCTGGATGCCGGCCTGGCAGCCACGGTTTGGATCATTTTCGGCATTTGGAATGCCGTCAACGACCCGCTGTTTGGCTTCATCAGCGACCGCACCAAGAGCGACCTGGGCCGGCGCATCCCCTACATCCGCTACGGCGCGCCCATCATCGGCCTGGCCTTCATCCTGTGCTGGATCAACTTTGGCGGCGTGCAGGCCAGCCAGACGGTCATGTTCATCCAAATGACCCTGCTGCTTTTCATCTTCGACACGCTCTACACCGCCATCGCCACCAGCATCTACGTCATGCCCTTTGAAATGGCCATCTCCAACAAGGCGCGCAGCGGCATCTTCATCTGGAAGTTGATCTTCTCGGTCTTCCCGCTAGCGGTACCCCTGGTGTTGTGGGGGTTCATCAAACCCGCAGCCGGCGACAACCCGCTGACCTTCCAGCTGATCATGGCGGGTTTCGGCGCGGCCATGGGCGCGCTGATTTTCCTCTCCACCTTCTTCTACAAGGAGAAACACTTCCAGCAGGCCGAAGCGCAGCTGCCCTTCCTCAAATCGATCAAGGAGTGCTTCACCAACCGCTCCTTCATCGTCTTCGAGGTACTCAGCTTCACCATCATCTACGTGCAGACCTCGCTGATGCTGGGACTGAACTACTACCTGGCCGAATTTGACATTTCCGCGGTGCCGCTGTATGCCAGCCTGGCGGTGGGGATTGTGGGCGGGGTGTTCCTCTTCGTCAACCTGCGCGAGCGGCTGGGCGTGAAGGGCTGCACCCTGTTGATGACCGCGGTGTTCTCCGTGGGCTGCTTCTGCTTGCTGCTGCTGGGACGCAGCCTGGTTCCCGCCATGCTGGGCATCTTCTGCTTCGGCATCGGCTTCGCCGGCGGCATGTACCTCATCCCGCTGATGAACGGCGATGTGGTGGACATGGACGAGCACCGCACC
>JACRAG010000353.1 GCA_016213455.1 Anaerolineae bacterium
ATCAAAAAACGGATCACTTTGTTGTTGACCGTGTCGAGACAATTTTCTCCATATGCCATCGCAAGCGGCTCGACATTGATCAGGCTGTTTTTCACCAAAGCATCCTTCAGGCGCGCCGTTTCATCCTCCAGGGGTTGCTCGCCATACGCAAATGCACATGGAAAAACAGTTGGCGTGACGGTCGGTTCAATTACTTGAATGGTTGGCGTGGGTGAAACAGCAAAAGATCGGATTCTCGTCGCTTCCTCTGCGATCTCTCTGGGAGAAGGCGAGTCGGGCGCGAAAAATAACTCGGTCGGGAACTGGCAACCAGTCAGAAGTACGACCAGGAATAAGGCCAGGATGGATAATTGGATTTTGAGATGTCTCTTCACCATCACCTCTTGTCAGGCATCAATCACACCTGTGCAGTTTAGCCAACATGCTTTACGTCCAAAACGATCCTCCGAATCTTGACGATGCACTGCCTTAAAAAGACTGGCAATCAAGATCAGTTCCTCTTCGGAAATCCCGACTCTCGCTTCAGGTTCAATCTTATGATGGAAATACAGCAAAAAAGTTCCTGCATCCGTGAGAATTGCTGGCAAATTGGCACGGTATCTGGCTCTCGTTGAGGCATCCAGCCCATGATAGCAGCCAATATCCAGCACGAGATCATAGGGAGGCTGTAAAATGCTGGCATCGCCGACATCGCCAAGGATCACGCTTCCAGAGTAACCAGCCTTGTGCAATCGTCGGCGTGCAACCAACACCGCTTTCGGCGCAAACTCCACACCCGTCACGTCCCAACCAGCCTGAGCCAACCGGAGGAGATTAGTTCCTGTTCCACAACCCAAATCCAGCGCCCGCCCTACCTTCGCAATCGCGATGTATTGCTCAACTTCGGGTGGGGTAATACCGGTGTCCCACGGCGGAGATCCCAGGTAAGCCAGGTTAAATCGCAACCAGTGTCGCAAACGGTTGATCATGATGATATCCCCTTTAATCATACCATCCCGGTTCAAGTCTTCTCGAATTCTACAAGGACCTCCCACTGTCTCCACAAATTCTTTCTGCTTCATTAAAGCGGGCTTTGACAAGATTGGCATCATACCTTAAAATAAAGGCTCGGGCTAAAAAACGATTTTCAAAAGGGTTTATTCATGAAAGAGTACCGAACAGAGGCTATCCGCAACATCGCGCTCATCTCGCACAGCAGCGCAGGCAAAACCATGCTAACCGAGGCTGCCTTGCACGTTACCGGTGCAACCACGCGTTTGGGTCGCATTGAAGACGGGACAACGACATCGGACTTCGAAGATGAAGAAATTCGCCGTGGAATCTCATTAAGCACATCGTTAGTCCCTGTCGAATATAAGGACCACAAGATCAACTTCCTCGACACCCCTGGCTACCTCGACTTCATCGGCGAGGTTATCTCAGCTTTACGGGTCGCCGACGGAGCCATCGAACTGGTTGACTCCGTTGCCGGCGTTGAGGTCGGAACCGAAATTACCTGGCAGCAGAGTGAAAAATTCGGTCTTCCACGCTTCCTTGTCATCAACAAGATGGATCGCGAGAATGCCAACTTCCAGAAAACCCTGGCAGCTGTGCAGGAATTCTCCTCCACCCGCCTGATCCCCATCCAGCTTCCCTGGGGCGAAAAAGCTTCCTTCCAGGGTGTGATCGACCTGCTTTCGATGAAAGCGTATAAGGGTGACGGAAAAACCGTCGTCGATATCCCCGCAGCTTTCGTCGATGATGCGGAAACAGCCCGCACTGCGCTGATTGAAGCCGCAGCCGAAGGCGAAGACTCCTTGCTCGAGAAATACCTGGAGACTGGTGAGCTCTCCTCAGAAGAAATCCAGCGCGGTTTGAAAGCCGTCGTGCGCAATGGCAGCTACGTTCCTGTTTTGGTCGCAGCCGGCAGCAGCGAAATCGGCCTGATCCCGATTCTGGATGCCATCATCAGCCTGATGCCCTCCCCCGCCGAGATCACCCCGGTCAAAGGGATGGTCAAAGACGCGGAAGTGGAAGTCAAATGCACTGACTCCGGCTCCCTGGCTGCCTATGTTTGGAAAACCACTGCCGACCCGTTTGTGGGCAAATTGACCTACTTCCGCGTGTACTCGGGAACCGTCACTTCCGACTCCCGTGTTTGGAACCAAAACAAGGGCGTCGAAGAGCGCTTCGGTCAGGTGGCCTTCATTCGGGGCAAAGAAACCATCCCGACCAAACTGGTCCATGCCGGCGACCTCGGCATTGTCCCCAAGTTGGCGGAAACCTCCACAGGCAACACGCTGTGCGAAAAAACCCACCCGATGATTTTGCCTGAGCCCAGCTACCCGGGCGCGCTCTTCCGTGTGGCCATTTCTCCGAAAACCCAGGCGGACTCAACCAAAATTTCACCGACCCTCACTCGCCTTTGCGAAGAGGACCGCACCCTCTCCTGGTACAACGAAGCTGCCACCACCCAGACTATTCTGCAGGGCATGGGCGACCAGCACATCGATGTGGCCTTGCGCCGCGCCGAAACCAAATTCCAGGTCAACCTGATCGCCGGCGAACCGCGCATCCCCTATCGCGAATCGATCACGCGCAAGGGTCAGGCCATGTACCGCCACAAGAAACAAACCGGCGGTGCGGGTCAGTTTGGTGAAGTTCACCTGCGAGTCGAGCCCCTGGCTGAAGGCGACTTTGAGTTCGTCAACGACGTGTTTGGCGGCTCAGTATCCAACAGCTATATGCCCGCCATTGAAAAAGGCATCCGCGCCACGATGGGCGAAGGCATCATGGCTGGTTACCCGGTTAATGCCCTGCGCGTTTCCGTCTTCGACGGCAAGGAGCACCCGGTCGACTCAAAACCCATCGCCTTCGAAATTGCCGGTCGCGAAGCCTTCAAACTGGCTTTCATGGACGCCGGTCCCGTTTTGAACGAACCGATCATGCGAGTTGAAATTACGGTTCCGGAAGCCAACATGGGCGATGTGCTGGGTGACATGAACACCCGCCGCGCACGTGTCCAGGGTATGAATACCGAACACGGCCGCTCCGTGATCAATGCGCATGTGCCGCTGGCTGAAATGCTGCGCTACACCACCCAGCTCCGCTCGATGACCGGCGGTCGTGGTGTCTTCAGTATGGAATTCGACCATTACGAGACGGTTCCCCCGCACATTGCGGCTGAAATCACCGCCAAGCATCAGAAGGAAAAGAAGGAAGAGTAATCTTCCACCGTTCGCTTCAGCAAACACCTCCGGTGCAATCCCGGAGGTGTTTTTTTTCGTCAAACTGTTGCCGGATTTGTGATGGTGTTCTTTTGACTGCCGCTCAATGTGGTCAAGATAAACACCAACAGTGGAACCAGGAAACTGACCACATCCATTTGCTGATGCATGGCGACCAGCAGTAGTGCAAGTGAGACCATGCTTATGATCAGGAAAAGCATGGACGAAACAAGAAACGGCCAGCGATTGCGGAAATTTCCGGTAATCAGAACAATGGGGAAAACTAACCACACCTGCTCATATGCCCAACCAAACGGTGTCACCACCAGCATCAAGGAGACCGCCGCTACGGCAGCAAGGATCAATCCAGGACGCGCTTTGATCAACCAGACCACAAACCAGGCCACCAGCAGCGCCGAAAATACCGCACCCAACCCGATGGAACACCCCATTTCCTTACCGCAGATCTGATGCCCCAATCCCCACAGCGTCGGTGAATAACCAA
>JACRAG010000346.1 GCA_016213455.1 Anaerolineae bacterium
GGGCCTTGTCGATCAGGAGGGCCAAATCCGAGCCAGTTTTGCTGCCGAGCAAGCCGCCCACCTGCAAGTCAAGCCCATCCAGGAGCTGGCCAAAGATTACCCCGGCGTAAATATCTCCGCATTTGGGCAGGGTGTCACTCCTGAGCACATGACCTGGTACGCCGTTGCTGTAGGAGGTGTCATCTACCTGGGCGGCTGCCAGACCCGTTTTGGAACCTACCCGTTCTGCGAGTCGATGCGCGCCGCCTCGTTTTCCACCGCCAAATCGGCCTTTGTCAGTGTGGCATTGATGCGCCTGGCTCAACTCTACGGGCCAGAAGTGGCTAATCTCTTGATCAAAGACTATGTTCCGGAGTATAAGGCCAGCCCAGGTGATTGGGATCAGGTGACTTTTAACCATACCATCGATATGTCTACCGGGAATTATGTCTCACCCGGCTTTATGACCGACGATAACAGCGACAATATGGGTGAGTTCTTTGGCGCGCAGCCGTATGCCGCCCGGATTGCCGCAGCGTTCACTGCCCCACACCAGGCGGATCCCGGCACACGTTGGGTCTACCGTACCAGCGACACCTTTATACTTACCCGTGCGATGCACAATTACCTACAAACCCGGCAGGGCCCAGAAAGTGACATCTTCGAGCTTGTGGTTGAGGATGTCTATCGTCCGCTCAAGCTGGGGCCGGGCGCGTATTCTACGATGCGTACCGCTGACAACAACTGGCAGGGCCAGACCGAAGGCGGATATGGCATGTGGTGGATCCCAGATGATATCGCCAAGATTGCTATGCTACTGAACAACAACGGCAAAAACGATGACGTTCAGGTGCTTCACCAGGCGCTGCTGGCAGCCGCGATGCAGCAGGACCCCACTGATCGCGGAGTGAGGATTGACGGGCAGCGCATGTACAACAACGCCTTCTGGGCCAATCACTACACCCGTTCCAACGGGTATGCCTGCGAGTTCTGGGTGCCAAATATGCTGGGTGTCAGTGGGAATGTGAGTGCGTTATTCCCCAACGGCGTCACCTATTATTATTTCAGCGACAACCAGGTATTCACCTGGGATGCCGCTCTGCGCGAATCGAACAAGATCATCCCCCTATGTCCGGAGCAGCCATGAAACCAAGTTTATGCCACCTCACCTCTGAGTCGGATTACTTTCGCACCCGTAACTTCTTGCGCGAAGTCTTCCTCCTCAATGACCGCCTCGAACACAGCTGGCACGTCGCCCGCCTCGACTATTGGCGCTGGCATCTCATCCTTACCTGCCAGGTAACCCCACCTTTCGAGGAGGTCACTGCCGCCTGGGAAACCCCTGGCAGGCAGCTCGTTGCTATTGCACACCCCTACGGTGACGGCGAAATCCGCGTGCATATCCATCCCCATTTCCGCACCCGGACGCTTGAAAATGAGATTTTCGATTACATCGAGGCCCACTTTGTCGAAAACAACCGCATTATCGCCCCGATTTTTGCGGATGACACCCTACGCCGCGAAGTACTTGCTTCGAGAGGCTTTGTTCAATACCCCGGCTGGAACCACCACTATTGGCGCGACCTGACCGGTCCGATGCCGGCTTCCGTTATCCCATCGGGATACCAGATCCGATCGATGGGCGATGAAAGTGAACATGCCTCCCGCAGCTGGTGTTCGTGGCGAGCCTTCCATGCCGATGAGCCGGTTTCCAATTATGACGGCGACCACTCGTGGTATAAAAATGTCCAGATGTCACCACTCTATCGCCGCGACCTGGATGTGGTCGCCGTCACCGATTCTGGGGAAATCGCCGGGTTTTGTACCATCTACTACGATGACTACACCCGTAGCGCTGTCACTGTACTAGTCGGCGTAGCAGTTGAGTACTGGCGGCGCGGATTGGGCAAAACGGTCATGGTCGAAGGCATGCGCCGGCTCCAACAGTTGGGTTGCATCCGGGTTTTCTCCACGGCTGCCGAGGAACCAGCCGATGCCCTCTACCGATCCGTCATGAAAGAAATGAAAGTAACCGACACCTGGATCAAGATCTGGTAGGTATGTCAATGTCTCCAAAAATGAAAGTCATCCTGTTTCTGGCCCTCACCATCGGGCTGAGCGCGCTATCATACATCCCCATTCTGGTCTCCGGTTCGATTACGATACGAGCGGGCTGTTCATGCTGACCCTGATGTGGTCGCTGGGCCTGGCAGCCATCGCGACCCAGCTCATTGCCACGCGCAGTCTGCGCGGCCTGGGCTGGAAGCCGGGGCCATTTCGCTGGCTTGGGCTGGCCTACATTCTGCCCGTTCTGTATGGTCTCCCGGTGTATGCCATTGTCTGGCTCACCCGGTTAGGCGGCCTGCCCAGCCCAAAGCTGGTCGACCGGCGGGCTCAAATGGCGCCCAACCTCGTCGCGCCGCTCAGGATGGCCGCCTTTCTTCTCGTCAGTGCAACGGTGGTCGTGCTTATCAGCCTGCTCACGGCGCTGGGTGAAGAAATCGGCTGGCGCGGGCTGTTCGTCCTCGAACTGGTCAAGATGACCGGCTTCACAAAGGCCGCCTTGATCAGCGGCGCTGTCTGGGCAGCCTGGTATATGCCCGCGCATATCTATACCGATTACATCGCTTGTGGTGTGCCTGGGTGGTACGCGACAGCCTGCTTTACCCTCATGGTCGTTACAGCCAGTTTCGGTTACGCCTGGCTGCGGCTGAAGTCTGGGAGCTTATGGCCAGCCGCGCTGCTGCATGCCAGCCACAACCTGTTCATCCTTAATGTCTTTGACAACCTGACCATCATCACCAGCGTGACCCCCTTCATAACCAGCGAAACCGGGGCCTGGTAATCACCAGGCTGATTAGCACCTA
>JACRAG010000033.1 GCA_016213455.1 Anaerolineae bacterium
CTCACGCGGCGATCGCCGCCTGGGCGCAGTGATCCAACGCGCCTGGCAATTAGGTGCAAAATTCGATGCCTGGCAGGACCAGTACGACTACCAGAAATGGCTGCAGGCTTTTGCCGATTGCGAAATGGACCCGGATTTCTACAGCCACCGCGAACGCGGACTGGAAGAAGTGCTGCCCTGGAGCCACATTTCAACCGCGGTGCGATCCAATTTCCTCAAAGAGGATTACCTGTGGAGTAAAGAAGGCAAACTCCGCGCCGATTGTCGCGATCATTGTTTCGCCTGTGGGATTTTGCCAACCTTTAACGAACTGCGGGTCAGCACCCCGGATGAAGCATGGAAATGCCCGCCCGTGCACCGTAAAACCGTCGAAGCCTGAAGAGGAGCCCCGGATTGACCGAACAAACCCTGCCCACCCGTTACCGGCTGCAATACAGTCGCGGTCCCGAATTGCGCTATGTCAGCCACCTGGACATGCAATTGGTCTGGGAACGCACCTTTCGCCGCGCCCACCTGCCGGTCGCCTTTTAACAAGGCTTCAGCCCGCGCCCCCGCTTCCACATGGCTTCTGCGTTGCCCCTGGGTTTCACCTCGCGCTGCGAAGTCGCAGATGTATGGTTGACTATCACCACCGATCCGGAAGACATACAGCAGCGGCTCCAGGCCTCTTCTCCGCCCGGTTTCATGATCCACTCCGTTGCCCAAGTGGATTACAACCTGCCGGCGCTGCAAACCCTGGTGCGCAGCGCAGAGTTTATCGTCACACTCAGGCAGTTGCCCGAAGGGTATGACCTGTCCCGTGAAGTGGAAAAACTGCTGGCACTCCCAGAAATTCTGCGCACCCGCCGGGAAAAAGTTTATGACCTGCGTGCATTGATTCTAGAAATCGAAGTGCTGCCTGCCGCCAACCCGGCGGCTTATCCAGGGCTGCGTATGCAGCTATCTGCCCGCGAAGGCGCCACAGGCCGCCCCGAGGAAGTGCTGGACGCACTCGGTCTGGACCCTGCCACCACCCGGGTGGAAAAAATCGCCATGGAACTCAGCCAGACATCACCGGCATAAGAACAAAAACCTCGGAAAAGCAGAAAGCTTCCGAGGTTTTTTGTTGCATTAATTGTGGACTAACAGAAATATTGCGCAACCACCCAACCACAAAATGCTTTTATAACACCGCAAGCCAGTGCTGATTTTGCACTGGCTTGTGTCAGGCTGGGGGCAAAGGATTCGAACCTCTACAAACAGATCCAGAGTCTGCTGTCCTGCCGTTAGACGAGCCCCCAGAGCTCGCTTGGACTTTCAAACTCAACGGTGCCTAGTTTACCACTCAACAGGTAATTCATCAAGGTTTTAGCCCCTGTTTGGGGCTGAAATCCCAGCTTCGATTAACCTATCAAAAAAAGAAGGAAGGTCATCGCCTTCCTTCTGTTCGTCTATTCTATGCCGGAGAGCATTTCAACCGCCTTGCGGATGCGCTCCAGGACGACCTCGCGCCCCATGATCTCCATGCTTTCAAAGAGCGGCGGACTCACGCGCTGCCCGGTGACCGCGGTGCGCAAAATGCCGAACACCTGCCCAGCCGAGAAGCCCAACTCCTCCACCAGCGCGCGCATGGGTGGCTCTGCTGTAGCGGGGTTGATCTCAGCCAGGCTTTCCAACACTGCCAGGCTGCGACTGGCAGCCAACAGGCTCTGTTCGGCTGTCAGTCCCTTGGCGACCAGCTCGGTGGGCTCCACCACAATCTCGCTCTTAAAGAAGAAACCGGCGAAATCTGGCGCTTCATCCAAAGTGGATAACCGCTCTTGGATGATCGGGGCAATTTTCACCAGAGTCGGTAGATCAGCCTGAATGCCGACCTTTTCAAAAAAAGGTTGAATTCGACCAGCCAGGTCCTCGTGGCTCAGGTTGCGGATGTGCAAACCGTTGAAGTGATCCAGCTTGGTAAAATTGATCGCTGCCGGCGCAGGATTGAACCGATCGGTAGAGAACAGCTGCACCATATCGTCCAGCTTAAGGAATTCCGTCCGATCATCTGCGCTCCAGCCCATCAAGGCGATCCAATTCACCACCGCCTCGGGCAAGTATCCCAGGTCGCCAAAATCGGTGACAAAAATGGAGAAGCCATCTTTCATCAGGTCAGCCGCCTCGCGTTTGCTCATCTTGCCTTTGCCACTCGGCTTAAGGAAGACGGACAGGTGGAAGAATTGCGGCATCTCCCAGCCTAACGCCCTGATAATCAACGCATGCAGCGGGAAGGAAGGCAGCCATTCCGATCCGCGAAAGACGTGGGTGATCTTCATCAAATAATCATCCACCATGGACGCCAGGTGATACAACGCCAGACCATCCGACTTCACGATGATATAGTCATCGATGGAAGTATTCTGAACCGTGATCTCCCCCCGCAGCCCATCGAAGACGGTGGTCGTGCCGTCGCGGGGTGATTTGAAGCGAACGACATGCTTCTCACCGGCTGCCACGCGCCGCGCAGCTTCTGCCGGATCCAGATGCCGGCAGGTGCCATCATACTGTGGGAGTTCTTTGCGTTTTTGCTGTTCCTGGCGCACTTTTTCCAGCCGTTCAGCCGAGCAGAAACAATAATATGCGTGGTCGCTCTCAATCAACTGTCGGGCATACTGCTGATAAATTTCTTTGCGCTGAGATTGGCGGTATGGACCATAAGGCCCGCCCACATCCGGACCTTCATCCCAGGTCAGTCCCATCCAGCGCATCCCATCCATCAACTCTTGTTCCGCAGTCGGGACATAGCGTTTCTGGTCAGTATCTTCAATGCGCAAGATAAAAGAACCGCCTGTCTTTTTAGCCAGGAGGTAATTGTACAACGCCATTCGGCCACTGCCTAAATGCATACGTCCGGTCGGCGATGGCGCAAAACGAACTCGGACAGGTTTGTCGTTATTGCCGGTCATATGGCTCCACTCAGAATTCTAGCGGCTTGTGTCTCAGGATGACGCTTTCTACCAGGCCAATCCCGAATGCCAATGATACCAGAGAACTTCCCCCGTAGCTAATAAATGGCAGCGTCAGCCCTGTGACCGGGATGACGTTTAAATTTACCCCAATATTCACCGCCATCTGGAAAAGCAACAGCACCCCGAATCCATAGGCCAACAGCGCCCCAAAACGGTCGGCTGCCAGCGCCGCTGTGCGGAAGCAGCGGATGACCACAAATACCAGCAATGCGATCACCAGGACCGTGCCTACAAAGCCAATTTCAGATGCCATCGCGGAGAAAATGAAGTCGGTATGGCGCACCTTGAGGAAACGCAATTGCACCTGGGTGCTGTTGCTGTAACCCTGCCCGAAC
>JACRAG010000352.1 GCA_016213455.1 Anaerolineae bacterium
CTTTGCGCCGTTTGCGGCGCATCTCTTGCTCCAGCAATTCGATGGCGTTGATTTTTACCAGGACATCGCTGAAGTTTTCGATGCCGTAGCATTCACTGCGGGAGTCGCAATAAATGCATTGGTGCTCACATCCCCGGTACAGATTCAGGTTGTAGGAAAGGCCAAAGACCGGGTCGGGCCTGGATATGGAAGCGACCAGCGTTTTGGCGAGGATTTCCTGGTACATGGCTTAAAAATATCCTGGCGCCGGGTGGGTGGAAACCATGCGGGCGCCAGGGAGTGTAATCTTACTTGGGCAGTTTGCCGATGATTTTATTGATGAAGCGGTGAAAGCCGTGAAAACTGGATGAGCCGGCGAACATCAGGATGCACTCGCCATGAACCAGGTCAATGCCGGAATCACGGGCAGCCTGGATGGCGGCGGGGGACTCGCTGCCTTGCTGCAGCCAGACATGCTTGACCCCGTGAGCGGCGGCTTCGCGCACGGCTGCTTCCGATTGGGCAGAGGCGACCATGACCAGCATACCGCCGACCGGTTGGGGCAGCTCTGCCAGGCTGGTGTACAGTTTCTCGCCGTTTACCTCGCCGCCGTTGCGGTTGATGGGGTAAACCGTGTAGCCTTTTTCGCGAAGTTCTTTCATGGTTGCGTTGCTGAATGCGTTGCCTGAGCGTGAAACGCCGACCAGCGCCAATGCCGGCTGGCTGGTGAAGGAATCGACCGATGCTTTCGTTGTCATATCATGCCTCGAAAAGTGGATTTGAAATGATATACGCGGACCGGGGTAAAAAGTCGTGAAGGAAGGTGATATTTGTTTGCCACATCCGCCTAATTTGTAAAGAAGAAGGAGGAGGATGGTCAAAACTTAAGGACCGTACCCTTTATTTTAGCAAATCCAGCAGGTTCATGCCGATCTGGTTTGTGATGATTTGGTTCACTTCCGTGTAGAGGTCTTTCACTTTTTCGAGGGCGCTGTCCCTGCGAGCCAATTCGGGTTGAGCCCGCACCTGGCTTTCCAGCTCATAATAGGCATCGATTTCACCCCCCGGGATAATTTCACCGGCGGTCTGGCGCTGGATCAGATCATCATACATCGCTTCCAGGCGGGCGCGCAATTGCAAGGCAGGAGAGTCTGGGGAGAGTGTCGCGCTGATCTCGTGGTATGTTTGCATGACCGGGCTTTGCGCCAGGGATTGCCCCAATTCTTCAGCCAGTACCATCCATTCATTTTGCGTCGAATTCATACGGTCTCACTTCATCCATGGGTCAGGCCAGACCGGCCTGAAATTGGGCTACCCTCAGGTGTGTTTGTCTGGGCGTACGTTGGCGACGTAGGACAGGCCGGCTGAGTCGCTGATGGCCTTGTCCAGGCGCGTCACGAGTGTTTTGAGGGTCGCCTGCGCCTGCGCATAAGCTGTCATCACAGGTAAGGCCTGCAGCTCGGATTGCAGCGCGCCGGAATGGGTGCAGTCAAAAGAGCTGCGGCAGACGCGAATGGCCTGAACCAGCCGGCGCACCTCGGGGTCGGTGTTGACCGCGCGCGCGGTGGACAAAAAGGCCTGAAATTCCGGCGTGGCATTCAAAGCTTCCGCCAGGCGCTGGGCGGACCGGGCGGTGCGCTCGTCCAGGCTGCTGTTTTGGGCGCGCAAGGGCAGGGCACAGGAGGTTTCAGCGGTCATGCGCAATCATCCGGGTTGGCCAATGTGTGAATCTGATCATATGGATTTATTATACCGATTTAGGTGCATCCAACCAACGTCACCTGTCCTGATATTTGTGGACGAATCGCCAAAAATGAACCCCGATTGGGGCTCAATCGGGGTGGTGAATGCGCAGCACCGCAATCTTGGTGGTGTGGTTGAATGGCGCCGGGCTGCTGGGGGGAGGCAGGCAGCGGGTTTGCGCATAGCCTGTGACATCTTCGGGTACAGGAATCAGGGCTTCGGTTTCGATGAACTGGCTGCCGGGCAGGTCACGGATCGCGCCCAGGAAATCGGCGCCGGAGGTGAAAAGCGCGTTGTTGACCACCACCATGCGCCCGCCATCCCGCACCAACGGGCGCAGTTTGTTGATCAGGCTCACCGGCTCGTTGACCAGGTCCACCCGGCCGGCGGTGGTGCTGGAAAAGAAAGGCGGGTCGAGAATGACTAGGTCAAATTTTTCACCTTTGCGGCGCATCAACCCGGCCAGGCGAAACACATCATCCGCCAGAAAATCGGCGCGGCGCACCGGCCAGCCGTTGAGGGCGTACGTGTCTTTGCCGAGGTTGAGAAAGCGTTTGTCCAGGTCGATCTGCAGTACGCGCTGCGCGCCGCCGGCAGCGCAGGCCGCCCCCAGACTGCCGGTGTAGGCAAAGGTGTTGAGCACGCTTAAACCGGCGCAGTTTTCCTTGAGCCATGCGCGCAGCCCGCGCGTGTCGAGGTACAGGCTGGTGTCCTGGTTGAGGGTCAAATTGAGCGCGTACCCTACGCCGTGTTCACGCACCTTGCGGGCAGGAGAAGTCCCCCACAACAGCCGGCCCAGGCGCTCATCGGGGATGGCGGAGCGGCGCGATTTGAGCAGGGCTGCCGTCAGCCAGGGCAGCCGGACGCGGAAAAATGCCGCCACACGCTCCAGGGTTTCTGGCAGCACGGCGTCGACTTCGGCGTGGTTGGCGATGACCAGCGTGGTCGCGTACACTTCCACCACCAGCCCGGGCAGTCCTTCGCTGAACCCGTTGAACAGGCACGCGGCGGATTGGTGTGGGGCTTCCAGTAAAGGCAGGCGTGGGTCCAGGCAGCGCTCGAGCAGGGCTTCGATGGGTTCGGACATGCGTGTATTGTACCCGCAGGCTGGAAAAACCGGGCAGTTTTGTGCCGCCCAATGCTCGTTAAATCCGTAGACCGGCATTGGAGCCGGTCTACGGGAATTGTGTTTGGTTGGATCACCCGGCGACTTTGACCAGGGTGTAATTCTTGCGGCCTTTGCGCAGCACGACAAACTGGCCTTCCAGCGCATCTTCCAGCCGGATGGTCTGCTGACCGTCGCTGATGCGGCGGTTGTTGACGTAGATGCCGCCTTCCGAGATGGAGCGGCGCGCCTCGCCCTTGGATTTGACCACGTTGGCGGTCACCAGCAGGTCAGCCAGGGGCAGGCCTTCGCCTTCCAGTTGGGCCTTAGGCAGCTCACAGGAGGGCACGTCCGAGAAGATGTCGGCGATTTCCTCGGTGGAAAGTCCGGTGATCTCGCCGCCAAAGAGAGCCTGCGCAGCCTGTTCGGCGCGCGCCAGGGCGGTTTCGCCGTGCAGGCGCAGGGTCATATCCCGTGCCAGGGCGCGCTGAGGTTCGCGGGCTTCGGGGCGTTCTGTCAGGCTGGCTTCGAATTCCTGTACTTCCGCTTCGCTGAAGAAGGTGAAGTACTTGATGTATTTGATGATATCCCGGTCATCCGCGTTGAACCAGTACTGGTAGAAGCGGTACGGCGAAGTTTTGGCCGGGTCCAGCCACACCGATCCCGACTCGGTTTTGCCAAATTTGGTGCCGTCAGCTTTGGTGAGCAGTTGGTACACCATGCCGTAGGCCTGCCCGCCTCGCACGCGGCGAATCAGCTCGGCGCCTGCGGTGATGTTACCCCATTGGTCGCTGCCGCCGGTCTGCAATTTGCAGCCCTGCGTGTCGTAGAGGTGTAAAAAGTCGTAGGACTGCATCAGCATGTAGCTGAACTCGGTGAAGGAGAGGCCTTCTTCGCGTTCGATGCGGTTTTTGACCGAATCTTTGGCGAGCATGTAGTTGACGGTGAAATGCTTGCCAATATCGCGCAGGAAATCCAGCAGCTTGAGGGAGTGCAGCCAGTCTGCGTTGTTGACCAGGCGGGCCGGATTGCTCTTGACCTCGAAGTCGAGCAGGTGGGCGAGCTGTTTCTTGATGCACTCCACGTTGTACTCAATCTGGTCGCGCGTAAGCAGGTTGCGCTCGGCGGATTTGCCGCTGGGATCGCCGATCATGCCGGTGCCGCCGCCCGCCACCGCGATGGGGGTGTGACCAAAGCGCTGC
>JACRAG010000354.1 GCA_016213455.1 Anaerolineae bacterium
AGGACAGGGTGGGGAAGATGTCAAAGGCAAAACCGGACCAGATGGGGCCGATGGAGCGCCCCAGCGACTGGAAGGAGTTGCTCAGGCCCATCGCGGCGCCCTGTTCGGCGGCGCGGCTGCGCTGCGAGATGAGCGCGGTGACGCTGGGGTTGAGCAGCGTGCTGCCCATGTTGAAGACCAGCGCCGAGGCGATCATGCCCCATTCGGCGCGAAGCAATCCCAGTCCGATGAAGCCGAGCAGGCTGATGCCCAAACCGGCCTTGAGCACGTTGGCTTCGCCAAAGCGGCGCGTCAGCGGGCCGATCAACACGCCCTGCATCAACACGCCCATCATTCCCATCGCGCCCAGCAGCAGGCCGATATCCGCGGGGCTCATCTGGAAGGACTGCTTGCCATACAGGCCGAGCACGCTTTCCAGCATCGCCAGCGAAAAGGCAAACAGGAAGGCCATCAGGAACAGGAACCCCGACTCGCCGCGCAGAGCGCCGGCAATGCGCGATCCCATGCGCGGCTGTGGCGCGGCAGGGTGGGCGCTTGCGGCGGCTGCCAGGATGCGGCGCTTTTCAGCGGTGAGCGATTCCTTGAGCGCCAGGTGCACCACGGGCAGGGCGATCAGCGCCAGCAGACCGGCGAAGAGGAAAGGCACCGACAGGTTGATGATGCGCCCGCTGGCGGGATCGGTGGTGGTTTGCAGCACTGCTTGAAAAGCGGGCGGAAGCTGCACGCCGGACATCAGCCCGCCCAGGGTGGGGCCAAAGATCATCCCCAGGCCCATGGCTGCGCCCAACATGCCCACGCCTTTGGAGCGGTCTTTGGCGGGGGTGATGTCCGCCACATAAGCCATGGCGGTGGGCAGGGTGGCCGAGGAAAGCATGCCCGCCAGGGCGCGCGCCGCGATGAGCATCCACAATTGGGTGGCAAAGCTCATCATGGTGAAGGAGATCACATAACCGAGGATGCCGATCATGATCACCGGCTTGCGCCCGATGCGGTCCGACAGGCGTCCCCACAATGGGGCAAACAGGAACTGCATGACCGAGTAAATGGCCATGAGCAGACCGAGGCTGGAGGCGCTGGCGCCAAAATGGGTGATGAAGAAAGGCATCAGCGGAATGACGATGCCGAAGCCGAGCATGACGGTAAACAGCGAGGCAAACAGGATCAGGATGGGGGTTTGTGAGTTTTTCATTTTCACCGGTAGAGACGGAAAGATAGATGGCTAAGGGCCCGTTCATTGTAGATTTGATGGATACGTGACAGAGGCATGGAATGAAGGCTATTCGATGGCATCCATCAAAAGCAGCCGGAACGGGTAGGAAGAAGCGCTCAATCCTGGGGTGGAAGAGGGTCGAGGCGGTCGGCCTGTTCGGCCAGGCGGGCCAGCGCGCGGGCGATTTCGGCCTGTTCGTCTGCGGGCAGGCTTTCGATCAGGCGGTGCAGCCAGCTCTGGCGCGCGGCGACCGAGGCTTCCACCAGGGCGCGCCCGTGTGCGGTCAGGCTGACCGTGCGTGCGCGGCGGTCGTGTTCGGCGGGGGTGCGTTCCACCAGACCCTGCTGCATCATGCGCTCCACCAGCTGACCGGCGCCGGCTTTGCTGACTTCGAGCAGGTCCTGCAGCGGTCCAATCTCGCTCGGCCCGCGGTAATACAGGTGCATGAGCACGTTGAGCTGCGTCATGGACAGGTTTTCACGCCGCGCGAAGCGCAAAAATTCGTGCATCGAGCGGCGGACAGATGAGCTGGTCCAGGCCAGCAGGGCGGTGGTCAGGTCAGGTTTTTCCATATGGTAAATATATGTTTACTATATGCGTGTTGGGCAGAATCGTCAAGGGGCAGAGGAAAATTGGACGGGCGGGGCAGTCTCTGCCGGGCAGCACACCAGCTACGGGAAATGAGTCGTACGAGTCGGGTAGGTTGAGTGGAGGGCGGTGGAGCCAGCAAGAATGTCACGGCCTGACCCCGCCCGGAACCCAACATCCGAATCAGGAGTGTTGGGATTCGGGCGCAAGCGATACGTAGCGGTCCAGGACTCTGCGCGCCCTGCTCCCAACCTACGGGAAAAGATCCGCACGAGTCGGGTAGGGTTGGTCTTTTGGAGCGATATGGGGCATCTGGGTGCGATAAGCCCCCTCCAGATGCAGATTTTACCTTTTGTGAGCGGCGTTAGCCGCTCACAAAAGGTAAATAAAAATTTCCCCGCCCTTGAGGGCGGGGCCAGGGGTGGGTGAAAGTACTGGGCTACGGGCAAAGGGCGGTACAAGTCGGGTGGGCTGACCTGCGCGCCGCGACGCATGCCGAAAACGCGGCGTGAAGATTGTACGCAGCGTCACGAACGCAGTGAGATTGGCGCATAATTACCTTAACATCCATTTTCCTTGTCCGGTAACATTTTTTCCATCGTGCAGTTGGCGCCTTGCTCCAAATGGCACAATCACCCACTTTTCACCCGCCACCGCATTGAAGGATTGGATATCTTCGCTATAATTTATTAGGATAGGTTAGATTTCAATTAATTATTGGGACGCCTGATCTGACAGAGAGAGGAGAGTGCCCATGAGATCCAGGGGAATGCTCGTTACTGGTCTCGTCGTGTTGCTGGCTGTTGTGCTGGTTTTAGGCGGCGCCACCCGCCAGGCCCTGGCCGGGTCGCCAGCACAGGAGGAAGGCAACCTTGTGCGTGGAGCGATGTTGTACGACAGATGGTATGCCGTGCTGGGCGTGGATGCCCCCAAGGGTGACCACCCGCTGTGGGCAACGCAAAGCACCAACACCCGCTCCGGTGAGGATACGTGGCGCTGCGTGACCTGCCATGGATGGGATTACCAGGGCAAGGATGGCGCCAATCGCGAGGGCAGCAGCGGGTACACCGGCTTCCCGGGGGTCTATGCCGCGAGTGAGCGCCTGAGCGAGGAAGAACTGTTCAAAGTGGTCAGCGGCGGCGCGGGCGAAGCGCATGATTTCTCCGCCTATCTGGATGAAGCCAGCCGCAGAGACCTGGCGCTCTTCCTCAAAAAAGGCCTGGTGGACGACAGCCAGTACATCGATCCGGTCAGCCTGAAGGTGATTGGCGGCGACGCGCCCCACGGCAAGCAGTTGTTCGATGCGCAGTGCGCGCGCTGCCATGGCGAAGACGGGAACCTGCTGCCCTTCCGCATCGGCGGGAGCAACGTGGGCCTGGGCGAGCTTTCCACGGTGGATCCGTGGCGCTTTTTGGCCAAGACACGCTTTGGCACGCCCGGCACCGACATGGTGATTGGCTATGATCTGGGCTGGCAGGCGCAGGATGGACGGGATGTGCTGGCTTACGCGCGCAGCCTGGCGAAGAGCGAAGTGCAGGCCCCGTCGTTGGGCCAGGACGGTCAAACCGGGCAGCCCAAGGCCGGTCCAGCCAACAATATCTTCACCGGCATTCTCACCGCTTTTGGCGCCATGGCGACCGGACTGGGTTTTGCCGTGCTGCTGGGTGGTTTTCTGGTTGGCGTCATTTTCCTGGTCGTCTGGGTCATCCGCGGCCGAGCAAAATAAGTTCATGTTGAAAGGAGACCGTCGATGAAAAAACCCTTACCATGGTGGCAGCGTCCCTGGGTGCGTGTGACGGCCGGCCTGCTTGTGTTTATCGTGTTGGGCGGCGCGGTGGGCGGCATTTATTTGAGCCAGCAGCCCCCCGAACAGCCCATCCAATTCCCCCACAATTTCCATGTCGGCTCCGGCATTCCCTGCCTGTACTGCCATCCCGGCGCGCAGTGGGGACCGGTGGCCGGCCTGCCGACATCGGACAAGTGTTGGGGCTGTCACCAGCAGGTTGCCAAAACCAACACCTCGCCTGAACTGCAGAAACTGGCCGCCTATGTGAAAAACAACGAGAGCATCCCGTGGGTGCCGGTATTCATCCAGCCCGACCATGTTCACTTCAACCACCGGCCGCATGTGGCTGCCGGGGTGACCTGCGAGACCTGTCACGGCGATATGACCAAGATGACGGTGGCAGAGCCTATCCGCGGCCAGAATATGGGCTGGTGTCTGGACTGCCACTCCAAGCAGGAAAAAGAGAAGTGGACGCGCCTTTCGGACTGCGCGACCTGCCACTATTAATCCGACATAGAAGGATGCCAGCATGAGCGATTCCATTTCGAGACGTCGATTTCTTCAACTGACCGGCCTGGGGGCCGCCGCAGCGGTGATGACCGGCTGCGGTCCCGCGTCACGCTACGTGGTGCGCCGCCCCTACACCGATATGCCCGAATATGCGCGGCTGGGCGAGAGCACCTACTATGCCACCACCTGCACCGAATGTCCGGCGGGCTGCGGCATGATCATGCGCACCTTTGAGGGCCGGGCGATCAAGGCCGAGGGCAACCCGGCGCACCCGGTCAACAGCGGCAAGCTATGCTCGCGCGGGCTGACCGCCGTGCAGGGGCTGTACAACCCCGACCGCATCAAAGGCCCGGCGCGGCGCGCCAAACGCGGCGAAGAGTCGCTGGCGCCCTTGAGCTGGGATGAGGCGCTGGGCGAGGTGAAAACCGCCCTCTCCGCCGGCGTTAAGACCGCCTTCCTGCTGGGGCTGGCGCCGGATCACCTGTATGACCTGGTGAGCGAGCTGGCTGAGACGGCGGGTACCGCCAAACCGGTGCGCTACGGCGCGCTGGGCATGTTTGAGGCGCGCGCCACCCTGGTGGAGGCTGCCCGCCAGCTGTTTGGCGAGGCGCGCTTCCCCTTCTTCGATGTTGCCGGCGCCGACCTGGTGATCTCCTTTGGCGCCAATTTCCTGGAGACGTGGCTCTCCCCGGTGGCCTACACCCGCGGTTACAGCCAGTTCCGCCGCTCGTTTGGGGCGGACAAGGCGCGCGGTTATTTCATCTCCTTCGAGGCGCGCCGCTCGCTCACTTCGGGCGTGGCGGACGAATGGCATCCGGTGGTGCCGGGCAGCGAGGGCCTGCTGGCCCTGGCGCTGGCCAATCTGCTGGCAGAACGCGGCTGGAACCTGCCGGTCAGTTCGGTGGACCCCGCCGCTGCCGCTGAAGCCGCCGGCATTTCGCTGGAGGCGCTGACCGCCGTCGCCGACCGGGCAGCCAAAGCTGCCCGCCCGCTCTTCATCCCCGGCGGACAGGCGCTGGCGCATTCGGCCGGGCTGGAAGCCGCCCGTTCCATCCTGGCGCTCAACCTGCCCAAGGGCACGCTGGGCCAGTCCGGTGGCATGTCCCTGTCGCCGGCTGCGGCTGACGCCGCCTCGATGAAGGACGTGCAGGCGCTGGTGGATCGCATGAACGCCGGGCAGGTGGAAACCCTCTTCGTGCACGGCGTGAACCCGCTGTTTGAGCTGCCCGCCGGGCTGAATTTTGCCGGCGCGCTGGGCAAGGTCAAACGCGTCATCTCCTTTGCCACCTACCCGGATGAGACCGCGCTGCAGGCCGATTTGCTGCTACCGGATCACTCGGCGCTTGAGTCGTGGGGTTACCAGCGCACGCTGGCAGGCACGGCGGCTTCCGCCATCGCGGCGCGCCAGCCGGTGGTGGTGCCCCTGTATGACACACGCTCCAGCGTGGATGTGCTGCTTTCGGCCGGGCTGCTGCCTTATGCCGACGAGGTGGAATTCATCCAGTCGCGCCTGCTGCCGGTTCTGAGCGCCGGCGGCGGCAACTTCGACGCCGCGGAGATTGAGACCTTCTGGGCGCGCTTCCTGCAGTACGGCGGCTGGTGGTCCGCGCAGGGTGCGCAGCCGGCAGCGCAGGCCGCAGCCGAAGCGGCGCAGCCCGTCCAGCCGCAAAGCCTGGGCGAGGGCAAGTTCCGCCTGGTGGTCTATCCCACCCAGTTGGGTGACGGCTCGGGCGCCAACCGCCCCTGGCTGCAGGAGACCCCCAACACCTCGACCACGGTGATGTGGAACTCGTGGGTGGAGATCAACCCGAAGACGGCTGAGGAGCTGGGGCTGCACAACGACGATGTGGTATTGATCAAATCGGACGCCGGCGAGGTGGAAGCTTCGGTTTACCTCTTCCCCGCCATCCGTCCGGATACGCTGGCGATCCCCTTTGGTCAGGGGCACACAGCGTTGGGCCGCTACGCCGAAGGGCGCGGGTGCAACCCCGCCGAAGTGCTGGCGCCGGTGCTCAACGCCGCGGGCGACCTGGCTTTGGGCGACACCCTGGTGAGCATCACCCCCACGGGCCGCCGCCGCCCCCTCTCGCGCTACGAGAGCAAGGTTGGCGTGTACGGGGAACATTAACGGTTGGCACGACGAGGAGGCGAAAACATGGCTGAAGAAACCAATCAAGGCGTCTGGGGTCTGGTCATCGACCTGAACCTGTGTACGGGCTGCAATGCCTGTGTGACGGCCTGTGCGATGGAAAACAACATCCCCTGGGTTGGGGAGGAAGATGCCGGCTACGGGCGCAGCATGTCGTGGATCAATATGCAGCGCTACTGGGAAGGGGAGTACCCGGAGGTATCGCCCAGCTACCAGCCGGTGATGTGCCAGCAGTGCGGACGCGCGCCCTGCGAGCCGGTGTGCCCGGTGTTTGCCACCGTGCACAGCGAGTCCGAGCAGATCAACCTGCAGGTGTACAACCGCTGCATCGGCACGCGCTACTGCGCCAACAACTGCCCCTACATGGCGCGCAAGTTCAACTGGTTCGACTATGCCTACAATATTCCCGAGCCGATGAATTACTACCTGAACCCGAGCGTGACGGTGCGCCGGCGCGGTGTGATGGAAAAATGCACCTTCTGCGTGCAGCGCATCCACGATGGACAGGAAAATGCCAGGGCTCAGGGCCGCGCGGTGATCGACGGCGAGATTATGACGGCCTGCCAGCAGGCCTGCCCCGCCGATGCGATCATTTTTGGCGACATGACCGACCCGGAAAGCCAGGTCAGCCAGGCCCTGCGCAGCCAGCGCAAATACGTTCTGCTGGAGGAGTTGGGTACACAACCCAAAGTGACCTACCTGAAGGGAGAAGGCTATTATGGCGGCTGAAGTCAAACCGATCCCCAATGCCATTCCCTCCCCGCATGCGGCGGAGGAGGAAGATCTGCGCGAGCATTTGATGTTCGACCCGCGCCCGCGCGAAGAGATGAACCGCATGGTCATGGACTCCATGACCCACACCACGCCGCGCTACTGGATCGTGGTGGGCATCCTGGCGGTGCTGACGGCGGTGCTGTTGTATGGAGTGTGGGGCTACATGATTTTCACCGGCATCGGTATTTCCGGTGAGCGGCGGCCCAACTACTGGGGCATCTTCATCGTCTCCCTCGTCTTCTGGATCGGCATCAGCCACGCAGGCACGTTTGTGTCGGCCATTTTGCGGGTCTTCAAGGCCGAGTTCCGCCGGCCTTTCACCCGCGCCGCCGAGCTGATGACCACCTTTGGCCTGGCAGCCGGCGCACTGTGGCCGCTGATCCATCTGGGGCGTGTGTGGGTCTTCTACTGGATGATCCCGTACCCCAACGCGCGCTGGTTGTGGCCCAACTTCCGCTCGCCGCTGGTGTGGGACTTCATGGCGATCACCACCTATCTGCTGTCCAGCACCATCTACCTGTACCTGCCGCTGCTGCCCGACCTGGCCATGGCGCGCGACCGCACCAAGGGCTGGCGCCACGTGGTCTACAAGTTCCTGGCGCTGGGCTGGCGCGGCACCGAAGCGGAATGGTTCCGGCTGCGCAAGGCGATCAACATTTTCGCCATCGCCATCATCCCGGTCATGTTCTCGGTGCATACCATCGTGTCGTGGGACTTCGCGGTGGCACAGACCGGCGGCTGGAATTCGACCATCTTTGGCCCGTACTTTATCATCGGCGCGATCCTCTCGGGCGTTTCGGCGGTGGTGACCATTCTGATCATCCTGCGCGCGACGTTGAAGAATATGGATTACTTCATCCGCCTTGAACATATCGACGCGCTGGGCAAGCTGCTGCTGGTCTTCTCGATGGCCTGGGCTTACTTCTTCTTCAACGATTACATGGTGAGCTGGTACGGCGGCAGCGAAGTGGTACGCACCATCCTCACCTTCCACGCCAGCGGGCCATCCGCCTGGATCTGGTATGTGATGCTGTTGTGCAATGTGGCCATTCCGTGGCTGACGCTGTGGAGTAAAAAGCTGCGCCGCACGCCGTGGTTGATGCTGATTGTGACCCTGGGAATCAACGTGGGCATGTACTTCGAGCGCTACACCATCATCCCGATCACCTTGGGGCACCAGCGCATGCCTTTCGACTGGGGCGAATATACCCCGCGCTTACCGGAGATCAGCCTGGCGTTGGGTTCGCTGTGTCTGTTCATGCTGCTTTACATGCTGGCCTCGCGTTTCATCCCGATGGTGCCGGTGTGGGAAGTGCGCGAAGGGCAGGAAGCTCACCAGCTGCGCAAGGTGGGCAAGACGGTTGTGCCTTCGGTTTCGGAACTGGAATAGGAAGGAGGGCAAAGCATGGCAACTTCAGTAGTGCACATGGCCCTGTTTAAAGAGGAGCAGTTGGATGAGGCCGCGGAGGCCATCCAGGTGCTGCGCAACCTGGGCATCTCGGACAAGGATATCTCGGTCATTTCGGGCACACCTTTTTCCGAAAAGATGCTCGGGCGGCCGATGGCGTGGACGAGTATTCCCCTGATCGGCGGCGCTGGCGCGGTGGTGGGCTTTTTGGTCTCGGTGTTCCTCAACTTTGGCACGCCGCTGCTTTACCCCATTCAAGTGGGCGGCATGGGTTTGCAGACCATTCCGACTTCGATCGTGCTGACCTTTGAGCTGACCATGCTGGGGCTGTTGATCAGCACCTTCATCGGCGTGCTGGTGGAGACCATCTCGCCATCCTACGGTCCGCGCGGTTACGACGCGCGCGTCACAGATGGGCAGATTGCGGTGCTTTTCTCCAGCGGTGCTGAACTGGATGCAAGCCTGCACGATGCGCTGAGCCACCTGGGCGCGGAGATTGTTCATGGGGCGGAGGATAAAAAGCTATGGCCATAATCAGACGCCTGATCATTCTGCTGGTTGTGGTGAGCCTGCCGCTGGCGGCGGGGCTGCTCTTCACCTATGACATCATCAAGATCGATTGGGTGAGCTTCATGGAAATTCAAAGCTCCTTCCAGCCCCAGGAAGACCCGCTGCCCATGCCGGCGCAGTCGGTGCCCATTCAGGGCGCGGCATACATCCCCAACCTGGGGGCGCCGGTCAATCCGGTGGCGGCGGATGAGGCTTCGCTGGCGCGCGGCAAGGAGCAGTATGAGATCAACTGCACCATCTGCCACGGTGCGAAGGCTGACGGCAAGGGTCCTTTCGCGGTGTTCCTGGCGCCCAAAAAGCCGGTCAGCCTGCTGGAAGGCCGCCCGTTGACCCTTTCGGACGGGGAATTGTTCCTGACCATCACCAATGGGGTGGAAGGGGCGATGCCTTCGTTGAAGGAAAACCTGCCGGACGCTTCGATGCGTTGGGATGTGGTCAATTACATGCGCAGTTTGCAGGGCAAATAGCGCGGGGTTGGTAGATTGATGTGCGGGCCGGGTAACCGGCCCGTTTTATTTTGCGGGGAACCCCACCTGTCATCGCGAGCGAGCCCTCCGGGCGAGCGTGGCGAGCTCTCCCGGCCAGAGTCATGTAGGTCGGTGTCGCGGCGTTAACGGGTTGACATGGGCGTGTGCTTCGTCCGCCGGGACGCCGACATCTTTGCTGGGAATGTCGGGTTTCGGGCGGAACGAGGGTTCGCTATGCTGTGGTTCGACCCGCCCGAAACCGCGACCTACAAGAAAAGCACGACATCCACTCACCATGTCGTCGTGCGTGCCTGGGTAGGGTGCGTTGTTTCAACGCACCATCTTTTCATGGAGACAACAGGATGGTGCGTTGGCCCAAAGCGTACGCAGAAAAGACTCACAGGTCGGTGTCGCGGCTTATTCGAACAGCTTACGGCGTTTCCAGCGGATGTACGGCGCAGCGAGGCGGCGCAGCCAGTATTTGGCATAGATCACCGACAGCGGCGACCCGCCCAGGCGGCGGTGCACGCGCAGCATCTCGGGCCAGCAGCGGTCATCCGCAGAGATGGTTTTGGCATCCCAGTGCAGGCGGAAGTTGGCCCACATCTTCCCCGGCAGGTACACCAGCGGGGCCAGCCCCGCCAGGCGCACCCACAGATCCTAGTCCATGGCAAAAAAGAACGAGACATCCAGTGGGCCGACCTGACGCCACCGTGATGCGCGCCAGAATGCCGCCTGCTGGGGGATGTGCACATAACCCTGGCGCAGGCGGCGGTAATCGGTTTGCGCAGCCGGAAAACGCCCGATGACCCGCCCGGTTTCGTCGATGTAGTTGGCGTCGCCATACACCAGAGCCGCCTCGGGGTGGGCGCGCAGGGCTTCCACCGCTTCGCGCACCGCGCCGGGCTGGTAGGTGTCGTCCGAGTTGAGCCAGGCCAGCACCTCTCCGCGCGCGCGGGCAAAGCCCTTGTTGATCGCATCGGTCTGCCCGCGGTCCTTCTCGCTGACCCAGCCCGCCAGGCGGTGCTCGTAGCGCTTCAGGATGTCCACGGTGCCATCGGTCGAACCGCCATCCATCACGATGTACTCGATCTCGGGATAATCCTGCGAGAGCACCGAATCAAGCGTGGCTTCGATGTAGCGGGCCTGGTTGAAGGAGGGGGTGATGATGGATACCAGCATAGGCAAACCTTTCTATCCGGGCAAAACTATGCCTGCCCAAAACCTAGCGCCGCGCCTCAATCGACTCCACACCGTAGTAGAGGCGCGCGCAGAAGTTGATCCAGTAATCCGGGCTGGGACCCATGTCGGCCAGGGTGTGCACCACCTCCACCTCGCGGGTGATGATGTTGGTCTGCCCGGCAGCCATGTCGGCGCGGATTTGTGCGTCGCGCTCATCGAAGCGCGCGGCGCGATCGCGCAGCAGGTTCATCTCGCCGCGCAGCAGCACCACGGCGCGCACCGGGTACAGGCAGGCAGCCAGCAGCAGCAGCGAAGCCGCCACCAGCACCAGCCGCGGACGCCATGCGCCAATCCACGCGCGCGCCGCCAATCCCAGGCAGATCGCCGCACCGCCGGCGCTTGCCAGGAAGGCAAAGCGCGCCGGCATCAATGCCCGCCCGGCGGGGTACTGCAGCCCGGCATACGCGCTGGGGGCCACGCAGCACACGATCAAACCGAAACCCACCAGGAGCCAAACCAGGGCCCAGGCAAGGCTGACGCGCGCACGGGGCAGACGCGGCAGGGCGGCAGCCGCCAGGAAAGCCGTGAGCGCGCTGATGCCGGCAAACACGGCGATGGGCAGGGGCTGTCCGCGCAGCGAATAAACCACAAAGTCCAGCGAATAGCGCAGCGCGTACCCGATCAACTGGCCCAGGTTGTCCGGCGGGGGCAGGGCAGCCTGGCGCCATTCGTTGGAGGGTGAGAGCATCATCAGGCCCATTGCCAGCAGCGAGCCGACCAGCACGGGGGCGATCAAGCCCCAGGCGCGGCGGCGCTGCGGCAGCAGCGCGACCCCGGCTGCCAGAACCAGGCAGACGCCGGTCTGCAGCGCGGCGAAGGTCTCGGAAAAGCCGCCGGCAAAGAAAGCCAGCAGCAGGCTGCCGAGCACGTAGCCCCAGCCCGCGCCGCTGTGCCAGCGCGCAGCCATCCAACCCAGGATGAAGAGCATCAGCGCCATGGGGAAGGTGTAATGCAGCGTGCCCATGCGCCAGTAAACCGCCTGCAGGCGGTCGGGGGCCAGCAGCACGCAGAAGAACACCTGCAGCAGCGCGATCAGCACCAGCCAGCGCCGCGGCATGTTCCAGCCCTGGCTGCGCGCCAGTTGGACCAGGAAGAAGATCCAGCCCGCCGTCCAGGCGATCATCACCGCCGCCGGCAGGAAGGCGATGGCGCGCGGGCCGAACAACTCGCTCAACCACACCATGGTGATGGTGGAAAAACGGTTGCCTGAGGTCATGAACCAGTCCACCACGCCGCGAAACAACCCGTTCAGTTTAATCACTGCGCTGTAGCAGTAGTCATCCGCCCAGTAGCGCGAAAACGAACCCATGTACGCGAAGGCGGCGATGCCAGCCAGCAGCATCACCCCACCCATCACGGCAGCGCTTTGATCGAGGGGAGTCGGTTTTCGTTCAGCAGGTTGGTTCAAGGAAGTTCTCCGGGCAGTGGATTTTGCAGATCATACAACAGGCAGTGCTCGCCGCATGCTTCGACCGGATAGCGGGCGTCCAGCAGCGCCTTCAATTCGGGCTGGCGATCCAGTTCTTCGGGCAGGGTGACCAGGAAAACCTGCTTGCCGGCGGTCATGCTGTCGAACAACGCGGGCAGGTCGAAGGAGTCGCCGGTCAGGCGGCGCAGGTCGAACTCGGCTGCGGTCAGCCAGTTGGCCGGGGTGATCCAGCCCCAGTAAGCCATGCGCGCGCCGTAATCTTCGGTGATGCCCACCACCGAGGCGTTGACACCCAGGCGTTGGGTCAGGCTGTGCCAGAAGGCGGCCTGCGGGCGGTAATCGGTGCGTTTCAGGACGGTGCGTGCCTGGTAGCCGAGCATGACCAGCGCAGCCAGCAGAGTCAACCCCACCAGCGCGCCCGTCAGCCGGCGCGGAGCCGGCAGTGAGGCAAAGAGCACCTGCGCCAGGGCTGCCGCGCCAAAGGCGATCAGCGGCACAAGCGGCAGGCTGTAATAATCGTGGGTGCCCACATGATGCGAAAGCGCCAGTCCCATCAGCAGGTAACCTGCCCAGGCGCCCCAGCCCAGGCCGCGCGCCCGCCCGGCAGGCAGGGACAATGCGCCCAGCAGGCCCAGCGCCAGCGCCGGCAGGCCAAACGCACCGTCCAGCAGGTTGAACCAGCGCAGGTAAAAGACGGGGTCCAGCCAGTACTGCGGGAAGAAGCGCATGCCCATCTGCTGTTGCAAAAAGCCCGCGCCAAACCACCCCCACAGGGAATACAGCGCGTAGGGCAGGACAGCCAGCCCGGCTGCCGCCCACACCTGCGGCGAGCGCAGCAGGCGCGGGTAGCGGACTGCCAGCAGCGCGCCCAGGTAAGCCGGGGCCACCCAGAAGAGCGCGGTGCCCTTCACCAGCAGGGCAGCCCCGCCCAGCAGCCCGGCTGCCAGCGCCGCGCGCCAGGAGCGGCTGTGCGTCCAGCGGGCGCAGGCCCACCAGCTCCATACAATCAGGGCGGTCATCAGCGGATCGGGCTGGAAGGAGCGGCTGGCGTACACGCCGTACGGCAGGACCAGCATCACCCCCAGAGCAGTCAGCGCCGCCGGGGGGGCGAAGAATTCTCGCGCCAGCAGGTACACGCCCAGGGCGCCGGCTGTCCAGAACAGAACCGAGGCTGCGCGCGGCAGGCTGGGCTGTTCCGCGCCGGCAAGGCGGTAGAGCGCCACCGCCAGACCTTCCATAATGGGCGGTTCGATCACGCCTTCGGCGCGCGCCTGCTGTCCGGAGCGTTCGCGCTGCCAGTCGGGCACGTCCGGCGCCTGCGCCAGGTACAGCCCGCGCGCCATGAGCATGGAATGCAGCTGGCGGGTGGGGTGAAAATCCAGGGGCAGGTCGTCCAGGTCGTAGAATCGCAGCGCCAGCCCGGCGGCGAGCAAAGCCGCCACGACTGCCCACAGCGCAGCGCGGCGCAGCCAGGACGCGCGCGTCACCATGACCCTCGGTGATATGGAATGCAGATGGAGCAGTAGTGCATAACCTGTTGATTTTAACCCATTTCGCCGTCTCCTTCGGAGGCGAACCGCAACGACATCCGCCCGATGTGTCATCGCGACACCGATCTGTGCACTTTTCTGCGTAGGATGTGTTGCCGCTTTGGGCCAACGCACCATCTTACCTCCTGCATGAAAAGATGGTGCGTTGAGGCAACGCACCCTACGAAGAGCCTGTTGCCTGTCGTCGCGAGCGAGCCCTCCGCTTTTTCTGTAGGTTGGGAGAAGGGCGCGTAGAGTCCGGTACCGCTACGTTTCATTTGCGCCCGAATCCCAACGCATCGGCTGCCCGGCGCAACGACCTAACCCCTCGCTTGATGGGCAATCGCACGATAAGGAAAAAGCCTCTCAGTCTCGTGCGATTGCCCTGCGTTTATACCTGCAAATCCGTTATTCTCCTTGTAAAAAGTCAAAGACGACCTGGTTAAATGCGTCCGGCAGCTCCATATTGAGCATGTGCGCAGCGTTCGACAAGATCCGTTTTTTTGCGTAGGGAATCTCATGCGCCATGAATTCCGCTGCTCGCAAAATCTCCGGATGATCCAAGTCGCCCGCGATGACCATCGTAGGGACCTGTACTTCCTTGAGCCGGTTCGCCGCCGGAGGATCCAGCGGCTGCAAGGGCTGCATGTCCACCTTCAATAAAGTTTGGTTTGCCACCGGTATGCGGTTCATCTCTGCCGCGCGCTGCCGCACCAGGGGATCGACCTGCTCGGGTTTCCGGAACATGCCATCCACCCATATTTGAATTTGCAGTTCAGATGCTCGCTGCAAATCATTTTGCTGGAGCGCGGAGAACATTTCCCACAGCCCCGGCGGCGGTTCCCCTTGCATTTCAAAACCACCCGGAGCGGTTGAGACGAGAACCAGCGCCTGTGTCCTGTCGGGGTGCTCCAGGGCAAAGTCGAGAACGGTAGCTCCGCCCATGGAACAGCCCACCAGCGTTGCTTTTTGGATGTTCAGATGCCTCATCAATGCATAAATTTCCTTCCGGCGGACGACCGGTCCCTGCGCGATGTCCGACCTGCCATATCCGCGCATATCGAAGCGGATCACCTGGTAACATCGCGCGAAGTATTCAAACTGCGCATCCCACATCCGGCTATCAACGAAACCAGCATGTGCGAACAGCACAGCCTCTCCCTGTCCAGCGGTCTCAAAATAGATTTTTGCGCCATCCAGGATCATGGTATCTTTCGTTATCTTTCCCATCGCGTTTATCCTCCATCTTATTAAGATCATTCTTTCAGGACCATGATAGACTATCTTGGGTGACACCTATTGTCACCCAAGATGAACTGGAAAGAATTTGAGGAGCTTATGCGCGCTGACCGGCTGCTGTCGATTATGCTGCTGCTGCAAACCAGGGGAAAACAAACCACACAGGCATTGGCCCATGAACTGGGCGTTTCCCGGCGGACCATTTTGCGCGATATCGATGCGCTTTCGTACGCTGGGGTCCCGATATACGCGGATGGCGGGCATGGGGGCGGCATTGCGCTCGACGAAAATTACCGCACGACCCTTACCGGGCTGAATGAGGCGGAGATTCGGGTGTTGTTTATCTCCGAAAACACGCAACTGATGAATGATATTGGCCTGGGGGAAGCAACCAAACACCTGCGGCACAAACTCTCAGCGGCTCTACCTCTCGAACAGCAGTCGATCGCGGAGCAGGTGCGGCAGCGTATTTATCTTGACCCGGCCTGGTGGTGGCAAGATGATATTTCCTTGCCGTTCTGGAGCGAACTCCAAAAGGCGGTGTTCGAAGATTACCGGATCCAGGTAACGTACGAGAATTTCAATGGGGAGGTTGCCGAACGGCTTCTGGAGCCTTATAGCCTGGTCGCAAAAGCCGCGCAATGGTACCTGATCGCAAAGCGGGATGGGGCTTACCGGCTGTATCGCGTCGCCCGCTTCCACTCGATTCAAATCCAGAATACACATTTTGAGCGGGAAAATGGCTTTGACCTGATCAAGTTTTGGCACGAGCACCTGAAGGAATTTCGTGAATCCATTGCCGAATACACCTTCACCCTGCGGATCCATCCCGACCGGCTGGGGTTTGTGCAATCGCTGATGGCGGGGCGTTTTCAAATTACCTGGACGGACCCACAAACGGGATGGAAAACGCTCCGTTTTCAAGTCGAAACCATGGACCTGGCGAAAATGCTGGTGTTTGGCCTAGGAAACCAGGCAGTCATCGTTGATCCACCGGAATTGCGCGAGGCGATTCTTCGTGGCATTCAAGCGTTACAAACGACAACACAACAGCAGGACGACCCAAAGTAAACTTACCCTTGGGTGTTAAGAGAGCCGAACTCGTACCAATACCTGGATGGTATGCAATAACTGTGGATTTTGTGCGATTGCCCTTCCCCCGCGTGTCGTCGGGCGTACCTGGGCTGGGCGAGCGTAGCGATCTCCCGTCAGGAGTCTTGCAGGTTGGTGTCGCGGCGGGAACGGGAAGCCATGGGCGCGCGTTTCTTCCGCCGAGACGCCGACATCTTGGTCCCTGGTGTCGGGTTTAGGG
>JACRAG010000351.1 GCA_016213455.1 Anaerolineae bacterium
ATTGATGGCGCGAAAGCAACCAACCCGGATGCCAAAGTGCTGGTGACCTTCATCAACAGCTGGTTCGACCCGGCTTCCGCCAAGGACGCGGCCCTGGCCCAGGTGGACGGCGGCGCAGATGTGCTCTTTGCCGAGCGCTTTGGCGTGATCGAAGCCGCGAAAGATAAAGGCCTGTTCGCCTTCGGCAGCATGAGCGACCAGAATGAACTGGCTCCTGATCTGGTGGTCAGCAGCGCGGTCTGGAACATGACTCCGACGGTGGAATACCTGATCAAACAGGTTGAAGCCGGCACCTTCACGGCCCAGGATCTGAAAGACTTCTCGATGGTTGGTAAGGGTGGCGCTTCGATGGCAGCTTACCATAATACAGAGAGCAAGATCCCGGCTGAGTTGAAAGACATGGTCGCCAAGAAATTGGAAGAAATCAAGAGCGGCGTTTTCCGTGTCGATATTGATGAAGCAGCTCCGGAAGCTGTGAACTAGTCATCGCAACACCCCTGTGATTTTTGGATCGCAGGGGTGTTTTATCTGAATTGGTAAGAAAAGGGGCTGCCCGGTTCTGCTGGACAGCCCCTAAAAGACAGGAGAGCCGATGTTCGCTGTCGAAATGCAAGGAATTACCAAACGCTTTGGCAGCCTGGTTGCCAACAATGGCGTGAATTTTGACCTGATTCAGGGCGAGATTCACGCTTTGTTGGGCGAAAACGGCGCAGGCAAGACCACGCTGATGCGTATCCTTTATGGGCTTTACCAGGCCGACTCGGGCGAGATCCGCGTAAAGGGCAAGCCGGTGAGTATCCAATCCCCCAAGGATGCCATCCGGGCTGGGATTGGTATGGTGACTCAACACTTCACGCTGGTGCCGACCCTGAGCGTTGCAGAAAATATCACCCTGGGTGCGGACGGGGCGTTGATTGACCCCGTCCGGCTGGAAAAAGAGGTCGCAGCCCTTTCGGAGCGCTATGGAATCCCGGTCAATCCGTCGGCGCTGGTACGCACTTTATCTGTGGGCGAGCAGCAGCGCGTTGAAATTTTAAAAGCGTTGGCGCGCAATGCACGGGTGTTGATTCTGGATGAGCCGACCGCTGTGCTGGTGCCCCAGGAAGTGGAAGTGCTCTTTGCCGCGCTGCGCCGATTGGTCAATGAAGGCCTTTCTGTCATTTTCATCAGCCACAAGCTGTATGAGGTGATGGAAGTGTGCGACCGCATCACCGTGCTGCGTGATGGCAAATTGACCGGCACGGTCAACAAGACCGATATCGACCAGCCCGGCCTGGCGCGCATGATGGTGGGCCGCGAAAGCTTTGGCGTTACCCGTCAGGGCGAGCGCGAAGCCAGCACGCCGTTATTGGTGGTGGAACGCCTGTGCGCCAAAGGCAAAAAGGGACTGGCTGCGCTCAGTGATGTCAGTTTCAACGTGGAAGCCGGCGAAGTGTTGGGGGTTGCCGGCGTTTCGGGCAATGGACAGACGGAGCTTTCTCAGGTGCTGTGCGGGATGTTAAAGCCGACCTCCGGTGCGGTCAAGGTGGCGGGCCAGGATGTGACCCACGCCGGGCCGGCTGAACTGTCGGAGGTAGGCGTTGGTCGCATTGCCGAGGACCGTCATGCCAGTCTGGTGGGCGAATTGAGTGTGGCGGAAAACCTGGTACTGGACCAGATCGAGCGCTTCACGCGCGGCGGTTCGCTGGATCAGGCGGCCATCCGCAAAAACGCTGAGCAGATGATCGCCGATTACCAGATCAAAGCGACGCCGGAGACTCATACGCGCACCCTATCGGGCGGTAACATGCAGAAAGTGCTGCTGGCGCGCAACCTCTCGCGCAACCCGCGTGTGGTGATTGCTGCCGAGCCAACCCGCGGCCTGGATGTGGGCGCAACCGATTATGTGCGCTCGCGTCTGCTGGAGCAGCGCGCCCGCGGAGCGGCTGTGCTGCTGCTTTCGGAAGACCTGGACGAGGTGATGGCCCTGGCAGACCGCATCGCGGTTATATATGACGGGCGCATCATGGGTATCTTAAACAACAAGGATGCGACGGTGGAGAAGTTGGGCTTGATGATGCTGGGCACTCCGCTGGAGCGCCTGGCGGAAGCCATGGAGGAGAAACGCGATGCGATTTAAGATAGAACGTTCTCCGGCGCCGTTCTGGTTTCGGACGTTAATTCCGGTGATTGCCATTCCGGTGACATTCCTGTTGACTTCCATCCTGGTGGTTTGGGCTGGAGCCAATCCTTTATCCGCTTATTACCAGTTCCTCATTGCACCGCTTTCGTCCAAGGTCAGCCTGCTGGAGGTGTTGGTGAAATCCACGCCGCTGCTGCTGACTGGCGCGGCGGTCGCGTTTGCCTTCTCCGCCGGGTACTGGAACATTGGCGCTGAAGGGCAGTTGTATGCCGGTGCGATGGCGGGGGCCTATATTGGCATGATGTTCAAGGAAATCTCGCCTTTTATCGGCATTCCATTGATGATGTTAGGTGGTTTTCTGGCGGGCGTGCTGTGGGCCTTGGGTCCGGCGCTGTTGAAAGTGCGCTTGAATGTGGACGAGGTGGTCACCACGCTGCTGCTCAATTCGGTGGTGCTTTTTCTGGTCAGCTACCTGCTCAACGGTCCCTGGCGCGATCCAGTCTCGATGTGGCCGCAAAGTGCAGCCATCGCCGAGGGTACGGTGTTCTTCAAGCTCATTCCGCGCTCGCGGTTGCACTTTGGTTTTGTGATTGCGATTGGCGTAATCCTGGTCGAGTGGTATCTGCTCAAGCGTACCTCGTTGGGGCTGCGCATGCGGGCTGTCGGCCAGGGGAAAGAGGGCGCGCGTTTCGCGGGCATCAACGTTAACCGCACCATGCTGACTGCGGCGCTGGTGTCTGGCGGCATCGCCGGGTTGGCGGGTGTGGGCGAGGTGGCAGGCATTCACTTCCACCTGATCGAGTCCATTTCCGACGGGCTGGGGTATTCGGGGATCATCATTGCCACCCTGGGCGGATTAAATCCGTTTGGGGTGGGCATTGCTGCCCTCTTCATCGGTCTGATTGACACCGGCGCGCAGACGGTCAGCCGGGCTTTGAGCGTGCCTGTCCATCTTGGCACGATTGTGCAGGCTACGCTGCTGCTGGTGACGTTGAGCCTGTTCTTCTTCCAGAATTACCGCATCCGGAGGGCATAAGCGATGGAAACCTTCCTGGTCGGCCTGATTGCAGCCACCTTGCGGGTGGCGACCCCCTTGATCTACGGCACGCTGGGCGAGCTGTTCAGCGAACGGGCGGGCGTGTTGAACCTGGGCATTGAAGGCACCATGTTCCTGGGCGCATTTGTCGGCTTCACCGCCGCTTCCCTCACCGGCAACCTGTGGATTGGTTTCATTGCCGCCATCATGGCAGGGATTCTCTCCGGCTGGTTGATGTCACTGCTGACCGTGCGGCTGGGCGTGAACCAGCATGTCTCGGGGTTGGGCATCACCCTGCTGTGGACGGGATTTTCCTTGTTCGGTTTTCGCCTCGCGTTTGGCGAGCCGAAGGTTCCGCCGTCCATTTCACCCTTCAAACCCTTGGAGCTGTTTGGCGGTTCGTCCATTTTGGGACCGATTTTCAGCCAGCAGCTGCTCACCTATGTGGCGTTTGCCATTATTCCGTTGGTGTGGTGGATCATTCAACGCACGCGTTTTGGCCTGAACATTCGCGCCGTCGGCGAAAACCCCGAAGCCGCGGATGCCGCCGGTCTCAATGTGTACCGCATCCGCACCCAGGCGTTGATGATCGCCGGGGGTCTGATGGCGGCTGGCGGAGCGTTCCTGTCGTTGGGCCAGCTGGGCGCATTCACCTACGGCATCATCGCCGGGCGCGGGTGGGTGTGCATTGCGTTGATCATCTTTGCCAATTGGGAAGCGGTCAAGGTGATGTGGGGCGCGCTGCTGTTCGGCGGTGTAGCTTCACTGCAGCTGCGTTTACAAACCACGGGTATCAAGCTGCCATATGAGCTGTTTTTGGCGCTGCCTTATCTGGTGACCATCCTGGCGCTGGTTTTGGCGGGACGCAATGTTAACGCACCTTCTTCGCTGTTGAAACCCTATCGCAGGGAATAAGGCTTTCGCACCTTTTACACACAAAAAACCGCGGCGCAAGGCCGCGG
>JACRAG010000036.1 GCA_016213455.1 Anaerolineae bacterium
CGCCTGTTGAATTTGCCGGTGCGCGAGGATGCGCGCCTGTGCGAAATTCACATGGGCGAGTGGCAGGGCCAGAACTACCGCGAAGTGGTGACGCGCTTCAAAGCGGCTGGCAACCACCTGGCGCAGGTGTGCGCACCCGGCGGCGAACCCGTGGCTGCCGTGGCCCGCCGCATGACCGGCTGCGTGACGGATATCGCGCTCGCTCACCCCGGCGCGCGCGTGCTGATTTTCTCACACGGTCTGGCTCTGTCCGCATTGATCTGCACCGCACGGCGCATTCCGCTCGAGCAGGTGTACGAGCACATCCCGCGCAACGGCAAAGCCGACGTGATCACCTGGCCTCCCGCACCGGATGGGCTGATCCAAATGCCCACCTGTTGAGCCAGGCAATTCCCAAACCAAGATTTTTCGAAAAAACACCTGGGATTTACAGGGCTGCAATAACAAGGTTGCAGCCCTGTGATTTTTGCGCCAACCACCATCGGCGACCTGGCCGGGTTGTTTGTGGCCTTCTTTCCCGCAAAACCATACAACGCAACCGCCTTTTCGGCGTATATTTTAATGAACCCCTTTCAACAAGGATCTGTTTGCATGCCTGAAACCTGGATTGACCGCATCACCCACCCATCCGCCATTGCGCTGCTCAAGCGTTTATGCCTCGATTTACCGCAAACGCTGGACGGACAGCTGGTTGGCCTGTACGTGCACGGCTCACTGGCCAACGGCGGATTTGCCCCCGGGCGCAGCGACGTGGATCTGCTGGCAGCCACGCAGTCCGAACTGACCGGCAGCGACTGCGACCGCCTGATCGCCATGCATCGCAATCACCGCGAGGCCGGCCTGCCGCTGGCAGCCCACCTGGAAGTCTCCTATATCCCGGTGGATGCTCTGCGCCGTCACAACCCGGCCAACGCCGTGCACCCGGCCCTGCGCGTGGATGGCAGCTTTGACCGCGACGGGCACGGCAGCGACTGGATCATCCAGCGCTGGCTGGTGCGCGAGCACGGCGTGACCCTTCTTGGCCCGCCGCCGCAGCAGTTGATCGATCCGGTCAGTCCGGATGAGCTGCGCCAGGCCAGTGCAGGCATTTTGCGCGAGTGGTGGCTGCCCATGCTGACCGACACCGCCCGCTTGCAGGATGCGGAATACCAGGCGTACGCTGTGCTGACCATGTGCCGCAGCCTGTACACGCTGGAGCAGGGCGCGGTGGCCCCCAAACCTCAGGCAGCCGCCCATGCGCAAAACACGCTCGATCCGCGCTGGGCTGGCTTGATTGATGCCGCGCTGGCCTGGCGCGAGGGTCAACCCTTTGACCGGCTGGAAGAAGTGCTGGACCTGCTGCACCTTACCTTGACCCGAGCCGGTCTGCGCTGATCAAATGCACACTCGACCATCTTTGGAGGAGCATGGATAACAATGAATACTTCTGGCAGGGACAGCTGGTTCGCCTGCGCCCGCTGACCGTGGACGACGCCGAACAGGCCATGCGCGACCGGCTGGACACGCCCGGCCGGCAGGTGCTGCAGCTCGGGCTGGAACTCCCCATTACACTCGAGGCTATGCGCAGCACCCTGGCGCGCTACGCCGACTGCAAAGAAGTGGATGGGGTGATCCTGTTCAACATCGACAATCTGGAAGGCGCCAGCGTGGGCGGCATCGCCATGCACAGCATGGACATTCGCAACGGCGTGTTCAGCTTTGGCATCACCGTGCAGAAAGAGTTTCGCGGCTGCGGCTACGCGCTGGAGGCGGCGCGCATTCTCCTGCGCTATGGTTTCCACGAACGGCGCTTTCAGAAATGCAATTCGGCCTGTGTCCATACCAACCAGGCTTCCATCAAGCTGCACCGCAAGCTGGGCTTCATCGAAGAAGGTCTGCGCCGGCGCGCCTGGTTTTTTAATGGTCAGTATTATGACGATCTATTGTGGGGCATGACCCGCGAAGAATTTGACCATCTCTACGCTGGAGGACCGATATGAAATACGGCATCATTCTCCCCTTTGGCACCGCCCGCGAAGTGGCGGATGCCGCCCGCGCAGCGGAACAGGCCGGCTGGGACGGCATTTTCGTCGGCGAAGCCGTGTGGCACATGGACGTTTGGGTAGCCCTGACCGCCGCCGCCATGCAGACGCACACCATCCGGCTGGGCACCATGATCGCCCAGGTGCCGCGCTACAAACCCTGGAAATTGGCCAGCGAAACCGCCACCCTCGACAACCTTTCCAATGGTCGCGTCATCCTGGGCGCCGGCGTTGGCATCTGGTACTACGGCTACCAGGCCTTCCATGATGAAATCACCGATCGCAAGGTGCGCGCCGAATTGATGGATGAATGCGTGGCGGTGATGACGCTGCTGCAGCAAGGCGAACCCTTCAACTACAACGGCAAGCATTACCACATTGAACTGACCGCGCTGGACGCGCAGTATTACCCACCCAGGCCCATCCAGCAGCCGCGCGTGCCCATCTGGATGGTCGGCGTATGGCCCAGACAGAAATCCATGCGGCGCGTACTGCAATGTGACGGCCTGATCCCGACCAAAATCCTTCCGGATGGACAAGGTGCGCCTGTCACCCAGGCCGACCTGGCGGAAATGAAAGCTTTTGTCCAGGCCAACCGCAGCCCCGACCAACCCTTTGACATCACCTCCGAAGGCAAGACCGTCGGAATGAGTCGCCAGGAGCGCGCCGACAGCTTTGGCGCGTGGGAAACCGCCGGCGCCACATGGTGGCTGGAGACGCTCTACGGTGAAAGCAAAGAGCAGATCATGCAGCGGTTAAACGAAGGACCGCTGGGTTAATTAAGAACCCATCCCCCTTCCCGTGAAAAGAATAAGGGGTGGGAAATCATTCTCGAATAGGTTCAAAAAAAGAAGGCGCATCAAACGCCTTCTTTTGGTTTCATACCCTGTCAGCCAGCGCTTTACTGGCGCGGCTTGCCGATGAAATTGACCGGGTAGTGCGGCTCTTTCTCGCTGGCAGCGTCCAGGTTGGCCATTTGCTCGGCGGTCAACGCCCAACCGGCGGCGCCCAGGTTCGACTCGAGATGGCGCATGGAGCGCACCCCGATGATCGGCGCGGTCACGCCGGGCTTTTGCATCAGCCAGCGCAGCGCCACCTGCGCGGGTTCCTTGCCGCTTTGCGCAGCAACATCGAACAACCGGTCAAGCACCGTCCAGGTGCGCTCGGTGGCATACTTGTCCCACGACTCGGACCAGTTGTATTTGCTGGCATCATCCACCCGCGACCCCTCCGGTGGCGCCTGCATCCCGCGACGGTAGCGCCCGCCCAACCAGCCCCCGCGCAGCGGGCTCCACGGAATGATGCCCACGCCTTCGTTCAAGCACACCGGCACCAGTTCCCATTCCAGCTCACGGTCCAACAGGTTATACAGCGGCTGGAGGCAGATGAACGGCTCCCAACCCCGGAATCCGCTGATATCGATGGCCTTTTGCAGCTGCCAGGCGGTGTAATTGCTCGCTCCGATGTAGCGCACCTTGCCGGCTTTGACCAGCCCGTCCAACGTGGAGAGTGTCTCCTCCAGCGGGGTGGCGCTGTCCCAGGCATGCACCTGGTAAAGGTCGATATAGTCGGTTTTCAGGCGGCGCAGGCTGGCATGCACCGAATCGAGGATGTGCTTGCGGCTCAACCCCACCTCGTTCACGCCGTCACCCATCGGGAAACGCACCTTGGTTGCGATGATCCATGCGTCCCGCGGGCGGTTGGCTAACCACTGCCCGACGATCTCCTCGGAAACACCCCGGCTGTAAATGTTCGCCGTGTCAATGAAGTTTCCACCTGCGTCCGCGAAGCGGTCCATCATGCGCAGGCTTTCATCGACGGAGCTTTCCCGTCCAAAGGACATCGCCCCCAGGCACAATTCACTGACTTTCACACCCGTTTTACCAAGAAATCGATATTCCATAGGGCCTCCTGTACCCTCTATTATAGCCTTACAGGATTGATAACTTACGGTTCAGTAACCTGTTGCAGCAAGATTCCTCCCTATAATGGACGTTGATTGCTCCGAATGATTCGCGAACCTCTGACAGCCTGCCCAACCTTTTCCAATGCCGGAAGCTTCTGGTGGATGGAAATCAGGCGCGGCATGATCGTGATCCAATGTCATTGATGACTACGATGAAGAACCATGGCGGTAATGCATGAAGCTTGACGAAACCAAATCCTCCAAACTCGCCCTTCCACCCAGTTCCATGCAGTGGTGGCGCGACGCAAAATTTGGAATGTTCCTGCATTGGGGCCTTTATTCCATCCTGGGGCGCGGCGAATGGGCGATGTGGAACGAACGCATTCCCATGCGCGAGTATCGCAAGCTGGCCAACCAGTTCAACCCGCAAAAATTTGACCCGCGCGCCTGGGCGGAAACCGCCCGTGCCGCCGGGATGAAGTACATGGTGCTCACCGCCAAACACCACGACGGCTTCTGCCTGTTCGACAGCCAGGTGAGCGATTTCACCAGCGCCAAAAGCGCGGCGCGGCGCGACCTAGTCGGTGAATATGTGCAGGCCTGCCGCGAGGCCGGGCTGGGCGTGGGACTGTATTACTCCCCGCTGGATTGGCGTTATCCGGGCTTCTTCTTCCCCGATCTGTATCGCGAGAGCGCCGAAGAAATGAAACAGCAGACCTACGATCAGGTGCGCGAGCTGTTGAGCAACTACGGCAAGATCGATGTCTTCTGGTTTGACGGCGGTGAAGATGACTGGCTGGGCTTTGGCGGCATCGAATTCGTGGATGGGCAGTGGCGATCGCGCGACACGCGCTGGCCTCAGCAAAAGCATTATCCCGGCAAGCCCTTCTGGGAGGGCGACAAGCTGGTGGCGATGATGCGCAGCCTGCAGCCCGACGTTGTGATCAACAACCGTTCGGGTTGGACGGGCGATTTTATCACCCCCGAACGCAAAGTAGGCGAGTTCAACACGCAGCGCGCCTGGGAAACCTGCGATTGCCTGGCTGACTCCTGGGGCTACATCCCCAATTCCAGGATGCGCTCGCTGCGCAATATCCTGCACCTGCTCATACAGGTGATTACCGGCGACGGCAACCTGCTGCTCAATGTCGGCCCCACCGCGGACGGCGAAATTGAACCGCGCCAGGTGGATCGGCTGGCACAGGTGGGCCGCTGGCTGCAGGAATACGGGCACACCCTGTATGGAACCCGCGGCGGGCCGTTTGAAACCCAGCCCTGGGGCGGGTTTACCCACAAAGGCAACCGCATTTACGCCCACATCATTGACTGGCCCGAGGATACCATCACCATTCCAGCCATGCCGCAGCGCGTGCTGCGCGTGCGCTCATTGACCTCCAACGAGGTGATCCTGGAAAAACCCAATGGGGAATTGAAACTGCGCGTACCCGACGCCGACCGCCAGGCCATCGATACCATCATCGAGCTGGAGCTGGACGCCGAGCTGTAACCGAACGGGAAATTTAGATAAATTTCAACAGGGCTTTCGCATCCGGCAGTCCACAGGCTGCTATGACGAAGGCCCTTTTGATTCGCTGACGATGTTCAAGAAAACCCGCACCACATCCGGGTCAAACGCTTTGCCGGACTCTTCCTGAATGAAGCGGATAACCTCATCATGGCTCCAGGCCTTGCGGTAGGGACGGTCGTTTAACAGCGCGTCCCAAACATCCACAACCGCAAACAAACGCGCCGCCATGGGAATCTCGGTGCCTTTCAGCCCGCGCGGATATCCCGTGCCGTCCCAGCGTTCATGATGATTGTAAGGAATTTCGATGGCTGGGCGAAGGTAACGCACCGGCGAGAGCATGTCAAAAGCCAGCTGCGGGTGGCGGCGCATCAACTTCCACTCGTCTTCGGTCAGTGGGCCGGGTTTGTTCAACACCTCGTCCGGCACCCCCATTTTGCCAATGTCGTGCAGCAACGCGCCGCGGCGAATATGCGCCACCTCTTCATCGCTCAGGTTCATCGCCCGCGCCAGCCGCACCGTCAGATTGGTCACGCGCTGGGTGTGCTGGTCTGTGTCACGGTCACGCAAGTCCATTGCCCGCGACCAGCCCTCGATGGTTTCGTTGTAGGCCAGGACCAACTCAGAATGGGAGCGCTGCATGCGGTCGAACAGGCGCAGATTCTCCAAACCCAGCGCAGCCTGACCAGCCAGCATGTCCACGAACTCGAGCTCATCTTCCTGCATATCGAGCGCGCTGCGGTTGAACAGTTCGAGCACGCCCATCACCTGGCCTTTGCTGATCAACGGCACCACACAGGAAAAAACGAATCCCTCAGCACGCACCACTTTGGTACGCGACGTGGTAGCCTCCACAAAAGCCAGGTCGTTGGTCATCAGGCGGCGGCGTTCCAGCGCCACCCGCCCTGGGAGCCCCTCGCCCACCGGAAGGCTGACACGCTCCACCTCGCGGCTGCGGAAACCGCGGCCCACGGCAAACTCCAGCCGCTGCATGTTGAAATCCAACAACATCACACTGGCTGCATCCACCTTGATGATGCGCAGCGCATTTTCTAGAATCAGCGACAGGGTATGATGCAGGTCCAGGTTGCCAGCAATCGCCACGTCGATTTCATGCAGGGTGGCAATGCGCTGCAGGCTGCGCTCGGTGCGTTCATGCAGGCGGGTGCGGTGAACAGCATTGCCGGCAATATCGGAAATGGTCTCCAGGAGGTGAATTTCCTGGCGGGTCATCTGCCGCGGCGCAGGCACACTGACATCCATGACCCCCACGATCTCATTCAAAGCGCGAATGGGCAGGATGACTCCATTCCACCCGTCGGGGACCAGGCCTCGCACAGCCTGCTGGTTTCGCGTGTCATCGGCAGTGGTCTGCACCAGGCGCCCTGTCTCCAGCACCATATTCGCCAGGCCCGATTGCGGGTTGATCTCCACCTCATTGATGCGTTCCAGCCAGCCGCGCCCCAACTTGTTGGTGACACGAGTGCGGTCCTCAGAAATCAACAGAATCAACCCGGCTTCGGCCTTAAGGATCGACAGGGTTTCATCCAGGATCACCGGCAGCATCTCGTCCAGGCTTTGCGTGGAGCGCAGCGCCGCGGAGACCCGGTTGACCGCCTCCAATTCCAACAGGCGCAGCCTTTCTTTGTTTTGGGCATCCTGCAGTGCAGCGTCGCGGCGCATGCGGTCCATCTCCACCTCGGCGCGCGAGGCGAAGATCGTCAACATGCGTTCCACCTGCATCGGATTAGTGAAGGGACGCCGGCTCAACACAGTCAACACACCCAGGGGTTGGTTTTCGCTCGAATTGAGGCGAATGCCAGCATACCCTTCGATGCCCAGCCTGACCAGCGCCTGATCATGAGGAAACAACTGCTGCACCCCGGAAGCATAGACTGCCTGCCCGTTGAGCAGCACCTGACCGCACGGCGCATAAGTGGCACGATAGGTGACCTGTTCGCGCAGTTCGGCGTCATCCACCGAAGCGATGATCTTGAGCGCCTGCGTATCAGGCTCGATCAATTCAGCCACGAAGGTATATTCAACTTCCAGCGCCTGCGCCAGGTGATCTACCATGTCGCGGAAAAAGGCTTTGCCAGTGGATGACGACACTCCGCGCGCGATGTTATATAACATGCGTTCGTTCCGGATGCGCTCGCTGATATCCCGCACAAATACCGACAGGCGCCCTTGATCCACAGGCGAATAAATCGCCGATATCTCTGCATCAAAACTGCTGCCATCTTTCCGGCGATGACGGGTTTCGAAGCGTGACCGTCCGTTGGTGACAACGCGCTGGATATAATTCATAACCTGTTCGCTGGCAATCACCAGGTCAAGGTCAGCGACATTCATCCCCAGCAGCTCGGAAGCGCTGTATCCGGACATGCCGCAGTAGATGGGGTTAACATCCAGGATGTTACCCTGCAGGTCCAGCTGGACATAACCATCCATTGCGGACCGGATCAAGTCCAGCTGCTCCAGTTCCTTGCGCCGCCGGCGAACCTGCTGCCAGATGCCATCTGCCAGCAAGGAAAGCTGCAGCGCGTCCGAGGATGTGTAGGGAGTTGAACGGTTGCCCACGCCGGCGATAGCCACCACCTGGTCGTGCTCGATGACCGGCACGCTCAGATGCCGCTGCAAGGACACATGTCCTTCCGGGAGGCGGTGCACCGGATCACGAGGGATGCGGACGCACTGCTCGGGCGGCCCCAGGACGTCAGTTTCGCTATTGACCAGGCGATCCATTGGAACCTATCGGAGCCGAAAC
>JACRAG010000359.1 GCA_016213455.1 Anaerolineae bacterium
GACGCATCCGCCCAAATCACCATCGTGCAAGATCCCACCCTGACCATCACCCCTGGAATTATTGTCAATATGATCCAGTCCTTCATGGATGGAATCTATGGTGGTGGCGTTGCCTATGAAATCGTTTCAGAAAAAGTTCCCTCGATCCCCGAAGAAGTTTCCCCCGCATTGATCGGTATTTACAGTCGCTTTGGCGATTGGTACCACAATTTTCAGCGCAACTTATTTCACAACCCCGACGCGCCGCTCGTTCTTCGCGCGCCCACTGCCACAACCGGTCCCAGTCAATCCGGGATGGCAAACATTCTATCCATGATCATGGTCGGGCAGATGATCTTCTTCGCCTTCTATACGGGCGCTTTTGCCATGATGTCTATCCTCAAGGAAAATGAGGAGGGCACACTGGCGCGTTTGTTCACCACACCCACCTCCCGCACGGTGATTCTGGCTGGTAAATTCATTTCGGTTTTGGCTACTGTGTTTCTACAGGCCATTGTGCTCATCATCGTTGGCGCGCTGCTTTTCAAAGTCAACTGGGGATCACCTCTGCATGCCTTGGGGGCAACACTGGCGCAAGTCATGGCTGCCACCGGTTTGGGCGTGTTCATCATTGCCCTGGTTAAGAACTCCCGCCAGGCAGGCCCGGTATTGGGCGGCGGTTTGACGGTACTAGGCATGTTGGGCGGGCTGTTCAGCGTGGCGATCAAGATGCCCGAAGGCTTTGCCGCGTTGGCCAAATTCACCCCGCAAGGCTGGGTGCTATCCGCCTGGCAGGCTTCCATTCAGGGATCAAGCTCCGACCTTGCCCTTTCCGTGCTGGTTTGCACCGGTCTGGGCCTGGCGCTCTTCCTGGCAGGCGCCTTCTTCTTCAATCGCCGTTTTGCATGAAAGGCAGAAACCATGCGCATCATTGATATTGCCATAAAAGATTTAATGCAAATTTTCCGCGACTGGAAAATGATTCTCTTTCTGGTCGCCATGCCGCTGGTTTTCACCGTTTTCATGGGCGTGGCTTACCGTGGATTGACCGCAGAAGAAGACCCGCGATTACCGATTGCCTGGATCCAGACTGAGGAAGCGGACAGCCTCGCCACCCTGCTTCGCCAGGATCTGGAAAACGACCCAAATATTCGCCTGGAAATTCTGTCGCAAACACAACAGGAAAAAGCCATCGAACAGGTCAATTCTGGCCAATATGCCGGGTTGCTTGTTGTGCCACAGGGTTTTAGCGATAGCATTGGGTCAGGTGCACAATTGGTTCTCTACGCGGATGAATTCTCTACGCGCGGGCAGGCAGCCTATCAGGTGCTCCGCGCCAGTATCACCCGCCTCTACGGCTCGTTGGAAATTGCTCAAATCACCAACGATCTTGCTGAAAATAACGACCAATCTACTGCGGACATCACCTCCCAGGCGCTGACCCGTTGGCGGGAAATGAACCAGCAGAAAGTTAAAATCGTCGTCGAGAAAGCCATCAATATCCCGGAGAAAGAACGCCCGCTGGGTGGCAATCCCTACAACCAGACTTCACCTGGCATTCTGGTCATGTTTGCCATTTTCGGAATCATGACTTCTGCAAACATTCTGGTTGAAGAACGCAAGACGAAAACCCTGCAGCGCATGATCGCTACCTCCCTGAGCGATTCCGAAATCCTCGCCGGTCATCTGCTCTCCACTTTCGCCCTCGTTCTGATGCAGCAAGTACTTCTCATCACGTTCGGGCAACTGTTCCTGAAGGTGGAATATTTCCGTCAACCGGCAGCGATTTTCCTGGTCGCCGCGATGCTTGCCCTTTGGATTTCAGCCATGGGGCTGACCATCTCCGTTTTTGCGAAAAACGATCAACAGGTTGTGCTTTTTTCACTGGCAGCCATGTTCTTCTTCTCGGCATTTGGTGGAAGCTGGTTCCCGTTGGAAGGCACGGGAGAATTTTTCAGCATCATCGGTCATGCTACCCCTGGCGCCTGGGCGATGGATGGGTTTCAAAACATCATCATTCGCGGGTTGGGATTTTCCTCTTCTCTTTTACCCGCGTTGATCATTTTCGGTTATGCCGTTCTATTCTTCATCATTGGCGCCTGGGGATTTAAGCGGATGAAATCACAGTCTTAAGGTGATCCCAGGAATCTTGCCACAGGCAAGGCTCAATTTCCAAAGGCGGGGTTATAATATCGGCAGCGCTGCATCATTTGTGGCGCTGCCGCTTGCATTCAGTAAATCAATCGAGGAGTCGTTTTCGAATGAGCAACAAGAAAGTTCGTGTCGCTATCATCGGCGTGGGCAACTGCGCTTCTTCGCTGGTACAGGGTGTTCACTTCTATCAAAACGCCGCTGATACAGACCGCGTGCCGGGTTTGATGCACGTGAACCTGGGTGGATACCACATTAGTGATATCGAATTCAGCGCAGCAATTGATATCGTTGACACAAAAGTCGGCAAAGATTTATCCGAAGCCATTTTTGCATACCCCAACAACACCTTCAAATTTGCCGAAGTCCCGCACCTGAATGTGCCGGTCGTGCGCGGTATGACCCACGACGGGTTGGGCAAATATCTTTCCCAGATCGTCACAAAAGCCCCTGGCCCCACCGCTGACATCGTGCGGATTTTGAAGGAAACCAAGACGGATGTCGTCGTCAGCTACCTTCCGGTTGGCTCCGAAATGGCGACCAAATGGTATGTTGAGCAGGTCCTCGAGGCCGGCTGCGGCTTTGTCAATGCCATCCCGGTGTTCATCGCCAGCTCAGAATATTGGGGCGAACGGTTCCGCCAGCGCGGTTTGCCGATCATCGGTGACGACATCAAATCCCAGGTAGGCGCAACCATTCTTCACCGTGTGTTGACCAGCCTCTTTGTCGATCGCGGCGTACGCCTGGACCGCACGTACCAGCTCAATTTTGGCGGCAATACCGACTTCATGAACATGCTCGAACGCGAACGCCTCGAGTCCAAAAAGATCTCGAAGACCAATGCCGTTACCTCCATGCTGCCCTACCAGCTGGCGGATCAAAACGTACACGTTGGCCCGAGCGACTATGTGCCATGGTTGACCGACCGCAAATGGTGCTACATCCGCATGGAAGGCACCACCTTTGGCGATGTTCCCCTCAACCTGGAAGCCAAATTGGAAGTGTGGGATTCACCGAACTCCGCCGGTGTCATCATCGACGCAGTGCGCTGCGTTAAACTCGCGCTTGACCGTGGGATTTCCGGTCCGCTGTATGCCCCAGCTTCTTACTTTATGAAAACTCCTCCCAAGCAGTTCAAAGATGACATTGCACGGGAAATGACAGAAGCCTACATTCGTGGCGAGTAATCTACCACGAGACCATCAAAAAAACCGCTCTCGGGCGGTTTTTTTGATGGTCTCGATCTTTGGTAAAATAGACTGATGAGGTATCCTTCTTTGAACCGCATCGCCGGTTCCTTACTGGTAGCGTTTATCGCGGGGTTGATCCTTGTTCGCTGCGGCGCCTCACCGTCAGAAACACCTTCAGCCGATTTGACCCTGACCGCTGTTTTTGAAGAAGCCCTCATCGCTGCCACCCGGTCAGTTCCAACCAGCACCCCCACACAGACTCCAACGCACACCCCAACACCAACCGCGACCGCCACTGCCACCCCTGTGCGAACACCGCCGGCTTTGCCCGCGGAATTCAACACTCCCTTGCTCGCCAAAGTGGATCAACCGCGCGCCTACATTACCAACGCGTGCGAAAGCATCAAAGCTCGCTGGAGCGCCGGAAATGCCGAGCCAGGCACTGTGGTGATGCCAATCATGTTCCATTCAGTCACCGATGGCGAAATCAGCCATCCTTACCAGATTACCTCGGCTAAACTCGACCGGCTTTTGCGTGACTTGAAAGAACAGGGTTTTGAATCCATCACCATGCAGCAGTTGGCCGATTTCTTGCACCATAATGCCTGGATACCCCGGCGTTCGGTGCTGTTGATTGCCGACGACCTGCACAACGAAGAATACTTTCGCAAGCATTTTGAACCTTTACTCAAAGAATACGGCTGGACGATGGTCAATGCCTGGATCAGTGAGCCTGAAGCAAGCAAACGGGTCTTACAGGTCAACCAAAAATTGCAGCAGGAGCAGTGGGTTGAACACCAGGCCCACGGCGTGATACACAACATTTACATAGACGAAAAGTCCTTGAAATCGGTCATCTCGACTGAACTGTATGGATCAGTCAGCGGAGAAGAGTTCTCCCGTCTCGAGCTTGAAGGTTCCATGCAGCGCATAGAAGAAGCCTTTGGCGTCAAACCCATCGCCTATATCTGGCCCGGCGGAAATTTCACGGCTGCAGGTGTAAAAATGGCTGAACAGGTCGGGTATCAGTTGGGGTTTTCGGTCAACCCGCGCGGCCCATTGATGTATAACTGGATTCCGCTCGCCGATCAAGTCGATCCAAACCGGCCGTCTTTCCTGCCGGAAGCCTATGTCAACAACCCCTTGTTTGTGCTTCCGCGTTATTGGGATAAGGATGCTTCGGCGCACATTGACACAGTACGTCAAATCGGCAACCAGGCAGCCATCGTTGCCGAACAAAACAAAGCCATCGAACTTGAATATTTCGATATTGTCTGTAAAGCGAAGTACGGCGATATTCCCGGATTGGAGCCATAAACAGCACTATGCAGCTAAAGCGATCGATCAAGCAGCTCCTCCTCATTGCCCTCTCCTGCCTGATCATGGCTGGCTGTGTTCGCACCTGGAATAATGCCCGACCCATCCCCACCGGACTTCCGAAAGCAAGTGATCAGTCGTCCGCACCTGCTCCTGTTGAAGTCCAAACCACGCCGACCACTCACTCCTTTTCTATTCCAACCCGCGATCCTTCTCAACCGTATTACACCCCAACGCCGGACATGCCCCACGCGCTGCCCACCCTGCGCACCAATGTAGAAACCTATGTGGTTCAACGCGGAGACAGCTTGGGCAGCATCGCGCAACGTTATGGTGTAGATCTGAACACCCTGGTGAATGCCAACCAGATTACCAATCCGGATCTCCTGGAAGTTGGCACCACGCTGATCATTCCTGCGCCTCTCCCGCTTCCGCCCGGACCAGACTTCAAGATCATTCCCGACTCCGAACTGGTCCTGGGACCTAACACCATCTCTTTTGATGTGGGAGGGTTTTTGGATCAGACCAACGGATACCTGGCATCCTATCACGGTGAAATCGAAGAAGGCGTTACATATTCTGGCGCAGAAATTGTTCAGCGCATATCCAGAGAATTTTCGGTCAATCCGCGCATCTTGTTGGCTGTGATTGAATACCAGACCGGTTGGGTTACCCGCCCTCAGCCGGATGACTACACCCTGGATTTTCCAGCGGGCTACACCCATCCGGCCTATAAAGGGTTGTATCGTCAGTTGGCCTGGACAGCCAACAACCTCAACCGCGGTTATTACCTTTGGAAAGCCGGAGGGATTAGCGGCTGGCTGCTGGCGGATGGGTCTGTCATCCCGCCCGCCCCGACGATCAATGCCGGTACGGCAGGCGTGCAACATCTTTTCAGCCTGCTCTTCAACCAATCCGCGTGGCAAAAAGCCGTCACACAAAATGGCCTGTCTGCCGCATACCAATCCTTGTTTGGCATCCCGTTTGATTATGCTGTGGAACCGTTGATTCCGGAGAACCTCACCCAACCCACTTTTCAACTTCCGTTTGAAAGTGGACAGGTCTGGTCATTCACGGGCGGACCGCATGGGGGCTGGGGATCCGGGTCAGCCTGGGCTGCGCTGGACTTTGCCCCGCCGGGGGATGCCCTTGGGTGTGTATCCTCGGATGCCTGGGTGACCGCCATTGCCGATGGGCTGATCGTCCAC
>JACRAG010000017.1 GCA_016213455.1 Anaerolineae bacterium
AAGGATATCAGGTGATTGCGCATACCAATCCGCGCACCGCTGTGCAAGCAGCCAAAGAATTGCATCCTTTCGCCATCACCCTGGATGTCATGATGCCGGAGGTGGATGGATGGCAGGTCATGCGCGCATTGAAAAATGACCCCGAAACCCGGGATATCCCGGTAGTGGTTTGCAGCATTCTCGAAGAGGAAGAAAAGGGTTATACACTCGGTGCTGCTGATTATCTGGTAAAACCATTTATTTCCGATGATCTGCTCAATGCTTTGAATCGCTTGAACAGCGACGATGAGATTGGTGATGTGCTCGTGATTGACGACGACGAAGAAGATCTTCGCCTTGTGCAAAAAATGCTCGAAGAAAGTCATCGTTATCATATCCACACCGCCAGGGGAGGACAGGCTGGGCTGGATTTTCTCAAACAAATGCGACCCGATGTGATCATCCTTGACCTGTTCATGCCAGATATCAACGGTTTCGACGTCCTTGGAGAGCTCCAATCTCAGAAATTGCTACAAAACATCCCTGTGATCATCTTAACCGGCGCCGACCTTACCCCTGAACAGCATAGAAAATTAACCGCTTCAGGCCAGGATTTCCTCGCCAAAGGATTCTTGCGCCAGACTGAACTGTTAAATTCGCTGGAAACAGCGCTCCGACAATTTCGCCAACCTCGCTGAAAGGACGACTGAACTTTAATGACCTCCAACATTATCGTTGAATGCCTGGATTGTGGAGCCCAGGCGACCTTCTCTGCCGCCCAACCCGGCTGCCCCAACTGCGGCAGCATGTGGCGCGAAGCACGTTATGACTACGCGGAAATCGGCGGCTATTTAATAAACCGGATAAAAAATCGACCTTTTGATATTTGGCGGTTTCGCGAGCTGCTGCCTGTATCGAGTCCCAATCTGGATATCTCTATGGGCGAAGGTGGCACGCCGCTCATTAAGGCCAGAAATTTGGGCATGATGTTGGGTTGTCCCCATCTATATATCAAAGATGAACGGCAGAGCCCAACCGCTTCATTCAAGGACCGCCAGGCTGCCATCACCATCGCGGCGCTCAAAGAAGCCGGTATTGATGAGTTTGTCATTGCCTCTACCGGCAATGTGGCTATTTCTTATTCCGCGTATGCAGCCCGCGCATCCATCAAATTGTGGGCATTTCTGACCAGCCTTGTTCCAGCCGCAAAAATGCGGGAAGTAGCCATCTACGGCTCTCAGGTGATAAAAATCACTGGATCTTACGATCAGGCCAAACAGGTTGCGGCGGAATTTGCCAAACATCGCGGATTAAATATCGACATGGGCGCTCGTACGATCACCTGCATCGAATCGATGAAAACCATCGCGTTCGAAATCGCCGAACAGCTTGCCGGGTTACAAGGCCCAGGAGCCACCACGCCATGGCGCGCACCAGATTGGTACATCCAATCTGTATCGGGTGGCATGGGGCCCATCGGCGTGCTCAAGGGCTTCGAAGAACTCCACAAAATGGGGTTGGTTGATCGCGTTCCGCGGATCGCCGCCATCCAGGCTGAGGGCTGCGCCCCTATGGTTAACGCATGGAAGCAAAACAACGATACCGCTTCGCCGGTTATATCGCCGCATACGCTGATTGCCACCCTGGCGACCGGTAATCCTGGTCGCACGTACAGTGTCCTTCGCCAAAAAATGCTGGCCGCTTCTGGTGGTGTGATGGAAAGTGTGACCGACACAGAAGCTTTCCGAGCGATGCATTACCTGGCAAAAATGGAAGGCCTGTCTGTTGAACCCGCTGCCGCGGTGGCTTTTGCCGGCCTGGTCAAGCTGGTCCGCGCCGGGGAAATCCGCCCCGATGAAACCGTCATCATTAACTGCACCGGGCATACCATGCCCATCGAGCGGAATATCCTCGGAGAAGGATGGTCCAAAGACATCACTTTGCCATCCGAGATGGAGTCCAGCTCTGAAGAAGGCCTGCTGGCGGCCCTTACCAAAGTCTCGATCGACCGGTTCCCGCGCATCGCTATCGTGGATGATAATCCTGATGTTCGCCGTCTCATTCGTCGCATCCTGCAATCCCAAGGAAATTATGCGCTCTTCGAGGCTGAAAACGGTCGCGACGCCATTACGTTGGCGCGCACTGAACGCCCCAACTTGATGATTCTCGACCTGATGATGCCGGAAATGGATGGGTTCAGTGTTATATCCGAATTGAAGAAAGATCCGGATACAGCCGAAATCCCCGTCATAGTCATCACCGCTAAGGAGCTAACCCCCGCCGAGAAGGAACGATTACGCGGCCACATCCAGACCTTAATGCAAAAAGGAGATTTCATGAATGATGAACTCCTGGACGAAGTTCGCGCGCTGCTAGGGTAGATCAACATGAAAGATTCGGGATGACCCGCGCTACTCCCTGGCAAGGCATTGCAGCCGCTCTGGCATCGGCCATGTTTTTGGGAGTGGTGCCCATCTTTGGCAAAATTTCCATCTCAGCGGGCTTTTCGCCATTGATGGTGGTAGCAACGCGCACGGGCATCGCTGCCTTGTTGATGACCTGCGCTATGGCGATTGCATACCGCCGGTTCTTTTATATCTATCCGGTCGGCCTGGTTGGATGTCTGCTCGCCGGCATACTGAATGGATTGGGTTCCATCCTATATTACACGGCGCTTAGCCGCCTGAATGCCGGCATAGCCCAGATGTTGTATTCGCTCTATCCCCTGTTCGTCGCCTTATGGCTTTTCCTGGACCGGCAGCCGATCACCCGCCTGACCGCTTTTCGGCTTGGACTGTCCATCCCGGCGGTCATCATGCTGCTCCAAACCAATGGCTCCACCATTGATATTCCCGGCGCAGTGATGGTGGTTTGCTCATCGGCGCTCTATGGTCTGCACTTGATCATTAACCAGCGGGTGATTTATGATGTTCCGGCGCCCACTGTGACTCTATACACCATCCTGGGCATGGCTGGCACCGTTCTAATTGGCTATACGATATTCGACAGGTCGATTCCAGCTGCCCCTGCTCCATGGTGGCCTGTCATCTCTATGGCATTCATCACCTTCCTTTCTCGCTTCACCCTCTTTCTTGGACTGAAAAAACTGGGCGGTTTGCAGACCGCCCTACTGGGTTTGGGAGAAATATTTCTCACCGTCTTTTTGTCAATTCTGTTTCTCGGTGAATCACTTAACTTGATGCAGTGGATTGGCGGAGTCTTGCTCGCCCTCAGCTTGATCCTGGTCGGCTTCGACCGGATCCCTCCCCAAAAACGCGCTGCCAAAGGTTGGCTCTCCTGGCTCAATCCACCAGCGTTACCCGCACCAGATATCACCTGGCGGTCTCAACCCTGATTGTCTTCAAACTCCAACACGTAGCCCGATCCACGTACGTTGCGGATCCAATCATTCCAACCCGGCACACCGGTCAACTTTTGGCGCAACCGGCTGACCACAGGGCGCAGGATTTTGGCAGCTTCTTCGTTATCCACACTGTATCCCTGGCACTCATGCACCAATTCAGCATGAGAAAGCATTTTTCCCTGCTGGGTGATCAAGACTCCCAGCAAACGCGCTTCGGTCGGCGTCAGGCTGATCCCACCGTTCTCCCAGGTGATGGTGCGCTTATTTAAATCCATATTGGACCCACCAGGCAGGGTATGCTGGTAAGCGACCTTTCCACTTTCGTTGCGCTCTTGCAGCGCTTTTTTCTTTTGAAGCGCAGCACTGATGGAATTGATGATCTGAGCAGGTGAGACGGGTTTCAACAGATAATCGTGAACCCTGAAGCGCAGGGCCTGGATCGCAGAATCCATTGACCCGTGTGCAGTCAGTACAATCACCTGTAATTCGGTTTGTTCATCGACCACCACGCGCAGCACATCGATACCACTCATCCCTGGCATCCGTAAATCCAGAATCATGATGTCGTAGGTATCCTGGCGTAATATCGACACGCCTTCTGCACCAGATCCGGCAGTGCGAATGGTGTGTCCTTCAAGCCGCAGAATATCCGCCAGGGTTATTCGCGCGATTTCTTCATCATCAACGACGAGAATTTTTGCCATTTGCCCTTATTCCTCTCGTCCCAATGGTAAACGGATTTCAAAGCACGCACCCTTGCCGTGTTTGCCGTTAATTAATGTGAGCTGTCCACCGTGTGCTTCGATAATGGTGAAGCTAATCGACAAACCCAATCCGGTGCCAGCCTTTTTCGTTGATATGAACGGCTCAAACAATTTATCGCGGATTTCCGGATCGATGCCTGAGCCTGAATCCTCAATTGTGAGGCGGATATATCGTCCACTCAAGTTGCCATCCAGCCAGATATGTTTGTCTGCAGTGTTTTCCAAAGCGTCCATGCTGTTCAGGAACAGATTAAACAGAACCTGTTGAATCTGATCACGCACACAATACACCTGCGGTGAAACAACTGGCAAGTTGAGATGCAGGGTTATCGTAGAGCTATCCATTTGAGGTTTGATCAATTGGGCCACTCGCTCCACAATCCCATTTAAGTCGGCGAATTCCCGCTCAACTGGCCCGGGCCGGTAAAATTCCAGCATATGCCGCACCGTATTCACCAGCCGCTCAACTTCAGCTTCTGTCATGGAAAGGTACTGGGCGCGTTGAGGGTCTCCAATATCCGCCCGCATCGCCAGATGCACACAGTTACGTACAGATTGCAGTGGATTGTTGATCTCATGCGCCAGCGATGCCATCAGCCGGCCCACCGCTGCCATCTTTTCGACCTGAATCATGGCTCGTTGGGATTCCTCGACCTTTTTAATGTATTCTTTGAGGTCAGTATAAAGCCTGGCGTTCTCCAACGCCACCACTGCCTGCCGGGCGAGGATGGTGAACAACTCCAGATCGGAATCGCTGAAGGCATTGGCGGATGCTTCACGTCCGGTGATGAAAACGAATCGATCTTCGTTGCGGGTAATCGGTGTAAAAAGAAAGGATGACCAACCCAGACTGCGCAATGCCCCTTGTAAATTGGCATCACCCGGCCCCGTGACATTTATGACACTGCCCACCGATGAGCTAAAGACAAACCGGATGACATGCGCCCAACCCGGCGCCCCCACCGGGTCTGGAGTGTTTTTTTGAATAACCAGGCGGGTCTCTTTGGATCCAGCGGGAATATGGTAAACACAAACAAATTGTGACCGAAATGTGTTCAGAATGACATCCCGGATCATTTGCTGCAAGGGTTCTTGCTCGGTTTCCGAAAGCAACCTTTCAGAAATATCAAACAATGGCCGCAATGCTTGCACCCGTGCAGCATCCTGTTTCTGGCGGCTATCCACCAGCACTCGCTGTACTGCCTGAACCAGATCCGCAGTATTTTCAAAAGGTTTCAAAATCAGGCCGTCTACGCCTTTATAAAGCGCTTGAACCGCCGTATCCACGGTGCCAAAGCCGGTCATCACCAGCACCGCCAAATCCGGCTGCAACGCCCGTGAGCGCTCAATCAGCTCGAAACCATCCATCACAGGCATGCGAATATCCGCAAGCAGCAAATCTACCTTGCGTTGTTCGAGGATATGAATTGCTTCCAGGGGATCCGTTGAAGCCAGCACTTCATAGGCTGCACGCTCAAGCAAACGTTGGCAGAGCCTTACTATGCTTCGGTCATCATCCACAATAAAAACGTACGTATTAGCCATGCAAACACCCAAACCGGACGCTTTGATCAAACACTAAACCTGGACATACCCCCGCTAAAACCGGCCGGCATCTGTTAAGTA